>JAIBCZ010000127.1 GCA_024679645.1 Amphritea sp. | reverse complement strand
GGAAAATAGCGGTGAAGAGCTGGACGGGCTGGGCAAGTGGTGGACCGATTATCAGGTTCAGAATCCGCAGATCCGCAGCCATATGTCTCGCGAAGCAACCAAAGACGCACCGCCAAAGCGTCGCCGCAGACGCCGGGGCCCGGCAAAGAAGCAAGAATCCAACAATGGCTGATCAGTGGATCAACTGCTTTATCGGACTTGGCAGCAATCTCGAAAATCCGGTCACCCAGGTCACTACTGCACTACTGGAGCTGGAACGCTTAGACCATTGCCGTAACCTGACCCACTCCAGCCTGTACCGGAGTGACCCGGTCGGTCCACCCGGCCAACCCGACTACATCAACGCAGTTGCTCAGCTGGAAACAAAGTTAGAGCCTTTAGCACTCCTTGATGCCCTACAGGCGATTGAGCAGCAGCATCAACGGGTCAGAATCCAGCACTGGGGCCCCCGCACACTGGACCTGGACTTATTGCTTTATGGTGATGAACAGATCAATCATGAGCGCCTGACGGTACCCCATGCCTATCTGCATGAACGTAACTTCGTCCTCTTCCCATTGGCTGAAATCGCCCCTCAATTAAGCATCCCTCCAGGAAAAAACCTCACTAATTACCTCGAAACATGCCAAAAAGGCACTCTAGAGCGAATTTAATTCTTTAAAATATCTAATAATAACAATAGCTTATGCGCTTTTTAAACAGTATACACAATAGATAATAGTTAAACCTAAAAGGCCTAGGTATAATCCCCAACCGTGTGAGTAATAAATAGACAGGTTCTCTTATGGGCAACATTACCCTTCATACCCTAACGGCGCTGAAACAGGCCGGAAAAAAGTTCGCAGTATTGACCGCCTACGACGCCTGCTTTTCCCACCTTATCAGCACCGCTGGTGTTGAGGTGATGTTAGTGGGCGACTCCCTCGGCATGGTCCTTCAGGGCAATGACAGCACTCTGCCAGTAACCGTCGAAGAGATGGCGTACCACACTGCAGCAGTGAAAGCTGGCAACCAGGGCTCAATGATTATGGCTGACCTGCCATTTATGAGCTATGGCACGCCAGAACAGGCGATGGACAGCGCTGCCACACTTATGTCCGCTGGCGCACATATCATCAAACTGGAAGGTGCTGCCTGGCTGGACGAGACTATCACCCTGTTGGCGGAACGGGGCGTTCCGGTCTGTGCACACCTGGGCCTTACGCCACAGGCTGTAAACGTACTGGGCGGCTACAAAGTACAGGGACGTGAGAACAACGCCGCAAAACAGATGATTGAAGACGCCGTACGCCTGGAGCAGGCTGGCGCAGCCATGCTACTGCTTGAATGCGTTCCTTCACTATTAGCCGGTGAGATCACCAAAGCGGTAGATATTCCGGTTATAGGTATCGGCGCTGGCGCTGAAACAGACGCGCAAGTACTGGTAATGCACGACATGCTGGGCATCACTCCAGGCCGCAGCCCTAAGTTTGTTAAAAACTTTATGGCTGATAGCGGTGATATCGCCGGCGCCTTTAAAGCTTATGGTGATGCAGTTAAAGCTGGCACTTTCCCCGGAACGGAACACGGATTCGAATAACCATGCAAACTATCTTTTCTATCGCCGAGCTGCGAGAAGTCCTCGGTGCGGAGCGTCGTGCGGGTAAAAGAATCGGTTTCGTACCGACGATGGGCAATCTTCACACCGGCCATATCCAACTCATTCACCAGTCCAACAACAACGCTGACATCACCGTTGCCAGCATCTTTGTTAACCCTCTGCAATTTGGTGAAAATGAGGACCTGGATGCATACCCCCGCACACTCAGCGCCGACCAGGAAAAACTGGCAGCCGCTGGCTGCGATTACCTGTTTGCCCCAAACAGCAAAGAGGTTTACCCCAACGGCCAGGTTATACAGACCCTCGTAGAGGTCCCCGGCATCTCTGAGATTCATTGCGGCGCTTCGCGCCCTGGACACTTCCGCGGCGTGGCTACTGTGGTATGCAAGCTCTTTGGCATGGTTCAGCCGGATGTTGCCATTTTCGGTGAGAAGGATTTCCAACAGCTTATGGTTATTCAGCGAATGGCTGAAGACCTTTTTCTGCCCGTCGAAATTCAAGGATCACCAATTGCACGAGCGCAAAGCGGCCTGGCGCTCAGTTCTCGTAACGGCTATCTGACGCCTGAAGAACTAGCAACGGCCCCCGCTCTGAATCGGGCTATCCGTACCACAATCGCTGAAATCAGCGCTGGACGACGTGACTACCTGAATCTGCAAGAAGAGGCTCAGGTCACTTTAGAAGAAGCTGGTTTCAAGCGGGACTACTACAACATCTGCAATCGTTTCGATCTTCAACCAGCCCAACCAGACCACTCCGAACTGGTCCTCGTGGCCGCAGCCTATCTTGGCAAAGCCCGCCTGATCGACAACATGGTTATCGATCTCTGATTTAAGTTGCGATACCCATCAGGGTATCGCCTCTCTTGCCCCCCTTCCCAGAACAGACGCATTCGCCCTTAGTCGGCTTGGTTTTCTCCAACTCAGCTGCTAAATTCCTATATCGGGTGCAATTTTCTCACACAATGCACCTGACAGGGCTATATCCCATTGCAGTTGCCTTTTGACTATGCTGTACTGCAGTGCACAAAGAAAAAACTACTAGAAAAACAGCTGCAGAGTGTGCCATGCGGGTTACTGACAGACCTGCCATCGATTCGTCACAGAGCGTGACTACACTACTGCGGAATTCTCACAAGCAAGAGGAAAGATCATGCGTGATGTTGTTATTGTAGCTGCCGGTCGTACGGCTGTAGGTAATTTTAATGGTTCTCTGGCATCAGTTACAGCCAGCGATCTTGGCGCTACGGTTATCAAAGGACTGCTGGAGAAATCCGGTATTCAGGGTAATCAGGTTGATGAAGTCATTCTCGGCCAGGTTTTGACAGCTGGCTGCGGTCAAAACCCTGCTCGTCAGGCAACCATAAACGCAGGCTTGCCGGTTGAAGTATCCGCCATGACCATCAACAAAGTCTGTGGTTCAGGCCTGAAAGCAATTCAACTGGCCACTCAGGCGATCCGCTGTGGCGACGCTGACATCATCATTGCCGGTGGTCAGGAAAACATGAGCATGTCCGCTCACGTTCTGCCAAACTCTCGTAACGGTGCCCGCATGGGTGACTGGAAGATGGTCGATACCATGATCAAAGATGGCCTGTGGGATGCGTTCAACGACTATCACATGGGTATCACCACTGAAAACATCGTTGCTAAATACGGTTTCACCCGTGAAGAGCAGGATGCCTTTGCCGCTGCATCACAAAACAAAGCTGAAGCGGCTCAAAAAGCCGGTAAGTTTAACGACGAAATCATTCCAGTTGTCATTCCTAAGCGTCGTGGCGATGATGTCGTTTTCGATACAGATGAACAGCCACGTCACGGTGCGACCGCTGAAGCGCTGGGCAAACTCCGCCCTGCTTTCAAAAAAGACGGTACCGTTACCGCTGGTAACGCCTCAACCATCAATGATGGTGCAGCCGCTGTGATTGTCTGCTCTGCAGAAAAAGCAGCTGAGCTGGGTCTGCCAGTACTGGCAACGATCAAAGCATATGCATCTGCAGGTGTTGACCCTTCTATCATGGGTACCGGTCCAATCTGTGCTACTCAAAAGGCACTGGATAAAGCTGGCTGGTCTGTTTCTGACCTGGAACTGGTTGAAGCCAACGAAGCATTTGCCGCTCAGGCAATGTCTGTAAACAAGGACCTCGGCTGGGATACTGACATCGTTAATGTTAACGGTGGCGCTATCGCTATGGGCCACCCAATCGGCGCTTCAGGCTGCCGTATCTTCGTTTCCCTGCTACACGAAATGGCACGTCGCGACGCGAAGAAAGGCCTGGCCACTCTGTGTATCGGTGGCGGCATGGGTACAGCACTGGCAATCGAGCGCAGCTAAACCGCTAAACCAAAAAAGCCCCGGCTATTAAGTCGGGGCTTTTTTATGCCGGTAAGCTTGTTTAAGCGCTAATCAGGCCGTCGCAATCGCGCCTTTACCCACACCTTCAAATGCTCTCACCATCACTACACGCTCCGGATGCGCCGCTTTGACCTGGGCAGCCAGATGACAGGCTATTTGCTCTACGGTGGTTTCCGTGTCGACTAAGTAGCAATATTCTGCCGGCAAGCGAATTTCAAACTGCCCCTGAGGTGCATCATACTGATAGTGATGTTCTGTGGACGGCTCAGAAATTAAATGATTGCGTGTACCGATATATATATCATGAAAAGCTTCAGCCCACTGCTGTTCAACACCGGTATCCCGCACACCATCCAGAAAAATCTCGATCCGTGAGCGATGGCCATGCGCGATACGCTGACAGTTCCCGTCATGCTGCTGCAATCCGTGACTATAGTGATAAAAAGCTCCACTGATCGCTTCAGGCACAAAGCTAATCTCCAGGCCTTTTACTTCTTCAGGAAACAGTTCCAACAATCGGTCCTTACACCAGGCGGCAAGACTGGTTTCTGTTACCTGTTCCAGATCCACCAGCACGATTGCCTGCTCAGGGGAGCGACAGAAAAATTCACCCCCTTCAGGATAGCGCCAGTTAATCGTCGTCTCAGCACTCTGATGGCTCACCTGTAGATTAGCCATACCTGTCGGCACCACCAACGCATGATCAATACAGTCATCAAACCATTGCTTGACCGCTTTTTTAACAATTCCGAAGTCACAGATCATACCCTGATCATTCAGGCTACCATCCAGCACCAGCTGAACCAGCCAGGACTCACCCAGCAGGCCCCGCTGAGGGTGCAGGTAAGAGAAATCAACGTTCGTCAGGTTATCTACAAAAAGCTTCACAGGCAGTCACACGGTTAATTACAGGGAACGATTATATTCGCGGCGCTATATTAGCTGATTACCGGCTCTATTGCATTCCAGCCGGTAGCGGTATACTAGCTCTTTTTCACAACAGGCAGATGAATTTCGATGCGACTGGATAAATATCTGAGTCAGGCAACCGGCTTACCCCGCAGTCTTATTAAGCGACAGATTAAATGTAAAAATGTCGAGGTAAACGGGCAGGTCATTCAAGATCATGGCTACAAAGTGCTTGCCGATGACCAGGTACTACTGGAGGGGCGCGAAATAATGGCACCCGGCCCGAAATATCTGATGCTGAATAAGCCACAAGGTACAATCTGCGCAACGGAAGACAGCGAACACCCCACTGTTATCGACCTGCTTGAACTTGAGAGCGTTCGCGACCTGCATCCGGCTGGCCGTCTGGACATCGATACCACCGGATTGGTACTTATCACCAATGATGGCCAGTGGTCTCATCGGGTAACGTCACCTAAGCACCGTTGCGATAAAGTATATTTTGTTACCACCGCAGAACCGATCACCGATGATTATCCAGAGCAGTTTACCAACGGCATCGAACTGCGCAATGAAGAGAAACTAACACTGCCTGCAAAACTGGAAATTCTGTCAGACACCCATGCCCGCGTCACGTTACAAGAGGGCCGTTACCACCAGGTGAAGCGAATGTTTGCAGCACTGGGCAATAAAGTCATTGGGCTGCATCGACATCAGGTAGGCGAAATAGCACTGGATGACGCATTAGAACCTGGCGAATTCCGTTTTCTGACCGAGCAGGAGGTCGCTTCCATCAAATGAGTGATATCGCGTTTACACTATTAAAACCAGAGCTGGACAACGCCTCAGGAACCGCTCTCTGGATTGCTGATGAGAACCTACTCAATCAAATCAGCCAGGTAAATCCCGAGGTTACAGTAATCACTAATCGCTTTGACCTGTGCCAACAACTGACCGATGCCAACTGGCAGGCCCGTTTTTCAGATTTTGATTTCAGCCAGTATAGCGACCACAGTATTGATAAGATGCTCTACCGGATATCAAAAGAAAAACCGGTGGTACACCATGTTATTAATCAGGCTATCCGTATCCTCAAACCCGGCGGAAAGCTCTGCATCTCCGGTCTGAAAAACGAAGGCATTAAAACCTATCTGGATAAAGCTAAAAAACTGTTTGCCGGACAAATAGAGATGGTAAAGGCTGACAAAAATACCTGGATGGGCATCCTCAGCTCGCCGGGGGAAGCCGATACTGCTCTTTTGGAAGATCAGAATTATGCCGAACTCCGGGAAGTCGCCTCCGATAACAATTTTAGCTATATCAGTAAACCCGGCGTCTACGGCTGGAATAAAATTGATAAAGGCAGCG
>JAIBCZ010000272.1 GCA_024679645.1 Amphritea sp. | reverse complement strand
TGAACTGGCGCAAAAGCTTGGGTTCGTGTCTTTTTCAACGGATTTTCTGATACGTTGTTACCGTGTGCTTGATGGTGACATTAAATCGGCCATTATTTTTAATGTAATCTCTCTATGGGCACTTCGCCAACGCGAAGGGGCTGAAGAACAACAAGCGGTTGCTGGCTTTTCCTGTAATAACCACTCCATCAGTATTGCTACTGGTATTCCATATGAGACCGTCCGTCGTAAAGTTAAGGCGATGGTCGAGAATGGCTGGCTGGAATTCAGTGACTCATCACACGTTGTGCTTAATTCAGATAAATGGCGTGAAGTACTGAGTGAAGTGATCGACCCGGAACGTTGTGTTGTAGGGTACGTTCGAAGCACAGATGTTGCCCCCAGTTTTTCTGGTCGTGAGCGACGAGGCAGCCCTTCAGATCGCCGTAGCTGAGCATCGGTTGTTTAAAAGAGGGTCGCTATAGCGACCCTTTTTTTATAGCTGTTAGTTTATAGGTATTCAGATCAGTCAGGGGGGGCAGAAAAGAATTGCCCCTTTGGCGGTTTTTTTGTCCAATGCGGGCTTCGTTAAATACGGTGGTAAGTGGAGTTGCCTTGATGTCAGACAGTGATATTTTTGATCAGATAGCGGAAGAGGTATATCGGCAGGGCTATTCTGTGCTGAATAATGCGCTACCGGTTGAGCTTTGTACTGCGTTGGCTGATGAGGTTAAAAGTTTGCCTGTCGAACGTTTTAGCCGGGCAGGTATCGGCCGTCAGGACGATCATTTAAAAACAGAAACGATACGCCGGGATGAAATCTGCTGGATCGATAACACTACGACGGCCGGCCATGCCTGGCTTGAATGGGCTGACGGACTGAAACAGGCGCTGAATCGACGCTTGTTTCTCGGGCTGTTCTCATTCGAGAGCCATTACGCCCATTACCAGCCAGGCGACTTTTACAAAGTGCATCTGGATGCCTTTCGAGGACAACAAAACCGTGTGTTGACGGTCGTCACTTATCTTAATTCAGATTGGCCGGCTGATGCTGGGGGAGAGCTGCTTGTATACCCCGAAGAGGGCGGTACTCCTTTACTGAAAGTGATGCCTGAATTCGGCACTTTAGTGATTTTTCTAAGTGAAGAGTTCCCCCATGAGGTACTGCCTGCTAATGCTGATCGTTACAGTATTGCGGGTTGGTATCGAATCAACAGCTCTGGTAATGGCAAGATCGATCCGGATGCCTGAAAAACTGTGATCACTTTTCGGTTTTATCGCTGTCGGTGATAACATACAGATTAACAATCGGATGGACTTAAGGTCGCTCGTGCTCCTATCAGCTAAAACAACGCCTGCACCACTATCTTTCCTCTGGCTATTAGCAGGGTACATACTGCTACATTTGGTAATCCGTCTGGGAATGGGGGGGACGCTAGAGCTGGATGAAGCGGAACAGGTGATCCTGGGGCAGCAGCTTGAGTTAGGTTATAACACTCAACCACCACTATATACCTGGATTCAGTGGCTGTTTTTTCAGCTTCTGGGTACCAGTGTCTTTGCACTGGCGCTGTTAAAGTCGCTCCTGCTTTTCTCAATATATCTATTCACCTGGCTGGTCGCCCGGCAAGTTATTCCTAATCAGCGCATGGCGCTACTGGCGAGCTTTTCTTTATGCCTGATACCCAGTGTTGCATGGGAATCAGTTCGGGATCTGACCCATACGGTACTGGTTACAGCAATCGCGTCTGCTACTTTTTATATTGTATTCAGAATCTATCAGAAGCGCTCTCTGAGCGGATATATCGCTCTGGGAGTTCTACTGGCTTGTGGTATGCTGGCGAAATACAGTTTTGGCCTGTTTGCCGCCAGCTTAATGTTATCTGCTCTGTCTGTCAGAGAATACCGTAGTCTGATACTTAACCGGCGTATGCTGCTGTCTATCAGTATCGCTATCCTGCTTTTTCTACCGCACTTGCTCTGGGCTATCGGGCATCTCGAAGAGATTAAAGCTTTTATTGGTGGTCAGGTAGGAGAAGGCAGAGAGACCGGTTACTTAAATGGCGTACTGGTTGGTTTTTCCAGTCTGGCAAAGAATGCAGCTGAATTTCTGATCCTGGTCTGGCTGGTACTGACACTGATTTTTCCTTCAGCGTATAAACCATTGTCCGCTGAGAACGAATGCGTACACCGGGTGCTGATTGCGCGTTTTCTCATCACAGGGGGGCTTATCTGTATAGCCCTGATTCTGCTGTTTGGTACGACTCAGTTTCAAAGTCGTTGGTTTCAGCCGCTGCTGATCTTCTTTCCTCTCTATATGCTCAGCAGAGTAGAAACTGTCGGATGTTCGGTACGGCGAGAGACCATACTGCGTTCCGTAATCGTCTTTTTTATAGTGATTGTGGTTGTTCTGCGTTTTGCTCAGTTTTGGCTGGCACCCTATATCCAGCGCAATGCTAATCGCATGCAGTACCCCTCGGCGGAGCTTGCTGAACAGCTGAAGCAGGAAGGTTTTACCAGCGGTACGATTATTGGCGACAGTAATCTTACCGCCGCCAATATCGGACTCTATTTTGAAAATTCCAGAATCCTGAGCCCGAAGACTGAATTCTTTATAGCCGATCCCAATGAAGGCAGAGGACAATGTTTGGTGGTCTGGAAGGCTACCCGGCATGACAATATGCCGTCTGCACAGGTCAACTATCTTAAGAACTTGGGTATTGATGCCCAGAGTAAACCTTATCGATATATTACTGCACCCTATCTGTATTCTGACAGAGGAGAGCATCGTTTGGGATATGTCCTGTTCTCATCTGAAAGTCTGTGTAATAAACCCCGTCGTTGAGGAAAAGTTCTGTATCAGGTTGTCTTCGGCAGGCTTGACCGTCTTTGAAATAAGCCTGATACTCTCATCATTATGAAATCACTTAACAACACTCCGCTTTCAGCGACAGATCTGATCAATACATTGCGACGCCGTGTATCGAATACCTGTGCCTGTCTGGGTGTTGTATCTCGA
>JAIBCZ010000108.1 GCA_024679645.1 Amphritea sp. | reverse complement strand
TTTATATATCTGCCTCCTAAGTGATCACTGAGTGATTAGCCGCTCAGTTCCGAGCCCATCTCAAATTAAATCGGAGCTTTCCATGCCACCAAATAATTACGAAACACTTCTCTATCAGCCTAAGAACCGTTATGTGGAAATCCGCTTTAACCGCCCTCACCGCCTTAACGCTGTCATTGAACAGTTCTATCACGAGCTGCTGGAGGCTCTGGCGCAGGCAGAGGCAGACTCTGATGTGCGGGCTATCTTACTGACTGGCGAGGGACGCGCCTTTTGCGTCGGCGCCGATATGAAAGCGCATAGTGTGGGCGAACGTACGCCATACCAACGCCGCCTGTATCTGCAACTGGGAAATGATATTTGTGAAGCGATCTTCCGTTCTACAAAACCGGTCGTGGGCGCTATCAACGGTTACGCTCTGGGGGCCGGAGCAGAGATGGCTTGTGCCTGCGACTTCCTGCTGATGGCAGAATCGGCTCAGATCGGTTTCCCTGAAGTCAGTATCGGCACCTGTGTCGGCGGTGGCGTCACCCAGTTCTTACCCCGTTTAGTGGGCCTTGCTAAAGCCCGTGAGCTCATTTTCCTGGGTAACAAGGTAGATGGCAGGGAGGCTGAACGGATTGGGCTGGTTACCCATGCGGTGACCGATGAACAGCTGCAGAGTGAGGCCGAGAACTTTATCAATGAGCTAACTGGCAAAGCTCCTATCTCAATGCAGCTGGTTAAAAAGATGCTCAACAACTCCTCTTGTAATGACATCGATTCTCAACTTCAACACGAACTGAACGGTGTCTTTATGTGTACCACCACCCAAGACTGGCAGGAAGGCGTGGATGCCTTTGCTGAAAAACGTCCGCCAGAATTTAAGGGACGCTGATCATGGCAAGTTTGCTGCACGATTTCCTGGCACCTGATTCCATCGCTATTATCGGGGCATCTGCTGATCCGACTAAGCGGGGCTTTAAAGCGATGACTGGCCTGCTGAAAGGTGGCTATGCCGGCACCATTTACCCGATCAATCCAAACGCAGATGAAATCATGGGGATCAAGGCTTATGGATCTGTTACTGCGCTGCCGACTGCGGCTGATATGGCGCTGATCTGTACACCTGCACATACCGTTCCTTTCCTGTTGGAGCAGTGCGGTGAGATCGGCATCAAGGGCGCTATTATCCTGGCCAGCGGTTTTGGCGAAGTAGACAAGGCCGGCGCCAAACTTGAACAGGAAGTGCTGAGCGTTGCTCAACAAGCCGGAGTCCGTCTGGTCGGCCCAAACACCTCCGGTTTTTTTAATCTGCACAAACAGGTTAACCTGCTGGCACTGGATAATGTTCAGGCGGGAGATATCGGTATTATCTCCCAATCAGGCAACATATTACTGGCTCTCGCGCTTGAAGCGGAAAGCAACGGGCACATCGGTTTCAGTGTTTATGTTGGTCCGGGAAATCAGGCCGATGTAGGTTTTGCAGACTATCTGGAATACCTCGGGGAAGAAACGAACACCCGGGTTGCCACTTTCTATGTGGAAGGGTTTAAAGACGGACGCCGCTTCCTCGAAGTTGCCCGCGAAACATCCCGTCACAAGCCCGTCGTTGTCTATAAATCAGGCAGTACCGAAGCTGGCCAGAAGGCGGCAAGTTCGCATACCGGATCTCTCGCGGGCAGTTACCAGATGACAGTTGATCTGCTCCGGCAGGTAGGTGTCAATGTGGTAGAAAATTCAGACGAGATACTACCGGTCGCTGAAGGTCTGAGCCTTTTGCAACAGGCTAACGGTAAGAAAATAGCCGTACTCGCCGACGGTGGCGGCCAGGCGACTATAGCATCCGATCGCATTGCCGAAGCGGGGATGGAACTGGCAGACCTGAATGATACAACTCGTCATGCCCTGCGCAATGTTTTATTCCCGCAGGCATCACTCACTAATCCGATCGATGTGGCAGGCAGTACCGATGCCAATCCAGGCCTGCTGGCTGAGTGTATGGCGATCCTGAGCAACGACGATAATGTCGATATTGTATTTCTGGTGGGTATGTTCGGTGGCTACGGAATCCGCTTTGCTGAAGAACTCCGGCAGGATGAACTGAGTTGTGCCAACGCCATCATCAGTCTGGCTGGCATGACCGATAAGCCATTAGTGATCTACAGCCTGTATGCCCATGTGAATCCGGAGCCATTAAAACAGCTACGCAAAGCAGGCCTGCCAGTCTACGACTCCATCGAACATGCGGTAAAAATTATGGAGGCACTGAGTGAGCGGGGAGCGTATATCCAGCAAAGCCCGGATATCGGGCAAACAACTGCTGTGCCTGTCATGCCAGAGTGCCAGCAATTGTTCACTCAGGCCTGCCTTCACAATCGTGACTTGTTTGAATTTGAAGCTAAATCCCTACTGCGGTATTACGGCGTTGATCTGCCTAGAGAACTGGTTATCAGGCAGGATAACGATATCACCACAGCTGTCGATAGCTTCGGCGAGACCCCGTTAGCTCTGAAAGTAGTGTCCAAAGACATTTTGCATAAATCTGATGCTGGCGGCGTCAGACTGAATGTCTGTGGTGACAAAGCGATACGGCAGGCCCGGTTGGATATATTGGATTCATGTCGCCGATATAGTGCCGATGCGGCAATAGAGGGTGTACTGGTTACGCCGATGGCCCGCAAAGGTGTCGAAGTCATTATAGGTATGAGCCGGGACCCGATTTTTGGTCCTGTATTGATGTTTGGTCTGGGGGGAATCTTCGTTGAAATCCTCAAAGATGTGGCCTTTCGTGCCATTCCTCTCAGTCACAGTGATGCTCGCTCCATGATTGATCAGCTCAAGGCCCAAAAAATTATGGCTGGAGCCAGGGGCGAAGCTGCAGTTGATAAAGAAGCATTGGTAAAGTTGCTGCTGACAGTCTCCGCTATTGTCGTTGCCCACCCGGAAATATCTGAGCTGGATCTCAACCCAGTGATCGCTTATGACGATGGCTATAGCGTGGTCGACGCCCGAATTATTGTCGATAACACGATTAAGTACTGAGTGCCCGGCCGTTATGGTGCTAACCAGTAATTGTCCTGAGTATAAATTTTGTTTTCAGCACCGGGTTCCGGAAGAGAGTTTTTAAAGGCATCTCGGCTGGCCAGTCGATTGTAGTAGGCGTGAACATTTGGAAATACAGACAGATCTGTAAATAAACGACCGACATGCAGGCTATACCCCACACCTACATCCGCTGCAGAAAAGCCACTATCCAAGAGATAACTTCTATTTACAAGGTGAGTTTCCAGCACTCCGATCGCCTTTTCCAGACGCTTCGTTTCGAGCTTTCGAACGGTCGCGGAGCGTAATTCTGGATCGTTAATAGCGATTGCCTGTTGCGTCAGGTTAGCGGAATGGACGGTCAGGGTTTCAGCGTAATGCACCCACTGTAACCATTGGGGCCGTTCAGGATTACCCGGTTCACGCCAGAATTGACCGTTATCATATGTTTCACATAAATATTCAGCGATGGCACCGCTCTCGAACAGAGTTAGTTTATCATCGATTAAACAAGGAACACGCCCAAGAGGATGGTGAGCTAAGTAATCATCGCTGCGAAGCTCTCGCCCGAACGAGAACACAACAACGTCAACCTCTAACCCAAGTTCATGAATCAGCCAAAGAGATCGCATCGACCGCGCCTCATGGCAGTGGAAAAGTGTTAGTGACACGCTATACCTCATATATTCAAAACATAAACAACATACACACTACCAGATCATAAACTGATTTCAGTGAAACGATTCAGCGCTACTTGAATACTTTCCCGTTCAGTCACATCGTTCATCTGGGTTTTCGTTCCAGCATTTCAAACCGCTCCATAATAAACTCGATAAACACGCGCACCTTACCGGGTATATATCTTCGTTCCTGGTATAACAGGTGCACCTCCCGTGATTCAGATCGCCAGTCTGGCATCAAGCGTTTAAGGCGCCCTTCTTTCAGTGCTTCAGTCACAACATAATCCGGCAGATTAACAATGCCGAGTCCACCCTCTGCTGCTCTGGAGGCCAGTTTTAATTCGTCTATTTTAAGACGGGCAACACAGTCAATATGTGCTGTTGCGCCCTTCGGTCCATCAAAGTGCCAGACCGACGTACGTCGGGGAACTATCAGAGTATGTTGGTAGAGCTCGTCAGGATGCTGCGGCATACCCCGGCGTTGCAGGTAATCCTCGCTGGCACACAGGCTGAAGGTAGACTCCATCAGAGGCCGTGATATCCAGTTTTGCAGGCGTATATCACCAATCCGAAAAGCCACATCAACCCCTTCTTCAACCAGATCAACATTACGGTTGGCTAACATCAGGTCTAGCTGAATACGTGGGAAGCGTTCCATAAACTGAAAGAACCATTCCCCCAGCAACTCATTGGTTAAACTGACCGGCGCGGTCACCCTGAGCAAGCCCGCTGGGTCAGCCAACTCATCATTCAGTTGAACAGCGGTATGCTCCAGCTCGCTGTAGAGCGGCTGACAACGGTTAAAGAATTTTTCACCCGCTTCGGTCAATACCAGCTTTCTTGCACTTCGGTGCATTAAACGATGACCCAGCTCTTTTTCCAGTTGCATCACTTTACGACTAACCGTCGAGGTCGGCAGATCAAGCAAGGCTGCAGCACCAACAAAACTGCCTCTCTCTATCACCTTAAGAAAGATGAAAAGATCCTGGTAGTTCATCAATCGCTCTCCCATTTGATTAACTGATCACTTCAAATCCCATATATGGGATTTAATCTTACAAGAATTACCCTAAATTTTATATTAGCAAACATATATGATGATTTGATCAAAATATAAATACAATAAGAAATGAGTGTGCCGCTATGAATCACGTCATTGAGCCCAAAGCCCCTGAAACAACCGATATCCACCATCTGGCGCAACAGATACGTTTTCAAAAAAACGATGGAACGATCTGGTTTGGCGAACAACGCATGCTGCTATTGCAACTGGCATCGCTCGCTGACTTCCGTAAAGAACAAATCCTCACCGTCGGTCTGGAAAGAGCGAAAGGTTTTTTTATGCGCCTGGGTTATAACCTTGGCCGGAAGGATGCCGAGCTGGTTCGCCGGCTCACCGGAGATATATCTCCCGAAGCGATGTTCCGGGCGGGGCTTCAACTTCACTCACTCAAGGGTTCATTACGGGCTGAAGAGCATAAGCTTGAGATCGACCCTGAAAACAATCATTTCTTCTGCCAGCTGACAATGCATGACTCTTATGAAGCCGAAATGTTTATATCCGAACTCGGACTTACTGATGGACCTTGCTGCTGGGCATTGGTTGGCCATGCCAGCAGCTTTGCATCCGAGCTTCTGGGCCAGGAGATTATCTTTAAAGAGAAAGAGTGCCGGGGCTGCGAAGACAGCAGTTGTCTGTTTGAAGGCAGGCCTGCCAAAGAGTGGGATGATTATGCGAGTTACCGCGAATATTTCAACAGCGCTCCGATTATCGAAGAGCTCTATGAATTACAGGATCAGATCTCAGTATTACGCCATAAGATTGCTGATACCGGTACGTTAGGGAACTTTCTCGGCAAATCCACTGGATTTCAGAAAGTATGCAACCTTGCAAATAAAGCCTCCACTGGCAAAGTGTCTGTGCTGCTGCTGGGTGAAACCGGTGTGGGTAAGGAACTGGTCGCCAAAGGTATTCATAATAATAGCGAACGTGCTCAGGAACCTTTTATCGCCGTCAACTGCGCTGCCATTCCGCAGGACCTGATTGAATCAGAGTTGTTCGGTGTAGAAAAAGGCGCCTACACCGGCGCAACCCAATCCCGGGCAGGACGCTTTGAGCGCGCCAACCATGGCACTATTTTTCTCGATGAGGTGATCGAACTATCGCCCAGAGCTCAGGCAACCCTGTTGCGCGTACTCCAGGAACACGAACTGGAGCGTGTCGGAGACACCAGAACACGAAAAATCGATGTGCGGGTTATTGCTGCGACCAACGAATCATTGTTGAAAGCCGTTGAAGAGGGTCGCTTCCGGGCCGACCTCTATTACCGCCTTAATGTTTATCCAATTGATATTCCACCCTTGCGTGAGCGTCGCGAAGATATCCCGATGCTGGTGGCTCACTTCCTGAAAAAATACGAATCATTTTACAATCTGAAAACCCTTGGCCTATCAGAACTGGCAACAAAAGCTGTGTTGAACTACGACTGGCCGGGTAATGTACGCGAGCTGGAAAACATGATCGAACGAGGCCTGATTCTGGCTGAGAACGGCGAAGCCATCGCTGCCCAGTACCTCTTCCCAAGCCTGAACCTGGACAGCGACACCCAGGTAATCTCTGAATCTGGGTCATTGGTCAACAATCATAAAGCAAACAGTAATGATGAAACCCCAGAACCCTCCGGGAACTGGCTGGACGAAGCTATAACTCAGATGGGATCGATGGAAAAAATTGAAGAAGCGATCCTCAAACACGCTATCGAGAGTGCCGAATATAACGTATCAGAAGCGGCCAGAGTGCTGGGAATGAGTCGTCCAACACTCGCCTACCGATTAAAAAAGCTCAACATTGAAATATGACCCATGAATCAGACCAATAAACAGGGTAAGAAGTGAATAATATGGCATTAAAACTCAGTGTTGTAGATCAAGCACCGGTACATAACGGCCAGTCCCAAAGCGAGGCGTTGCATAGTTCGACCCAACTGGCACAGTTATGCGATACCCTGGACTACCATCGTTTCTGGGTTGCGGAGCATCACGATACCGCCAGCTATTCCAGCTCATGTCCGGAAGTACTCATCTCCCATATTGCCCAGAATACAAAAAACATTCGTGTGGGCAGTGGCGGCATCATGTTGTCACACTACAGCCCTCTGAAAGTGGCTGAATTGTTTCGCACACTGGAAGCTCTTAACCCTGGGCGAATCGACCTGGGCGTCGGGCGAGCGCCAGGCGGTACTGACATCACCAGCCAGGCACTGGCCTTCCCTAACCAGCCTAACGGCGCCGAGATTTATCCACAACTATTGAGTGATCTGAGTGATTTCCTGCACGACAGTCATTCACCAAATAATAATTTTCATACGGTTAATGCATCTCCGATTGGTGCTCAGGCACCGCAACTGTGGACATTGGGCTCGAGCAGTGGCAGCGTTGATCTGGCTGCAGAACTGGGACTGGGATTCGTCCTGGCGCTATTTATCGGCACTCATTCCCGCCCCACCGATATCATC
>JAIBCZ010000015.1 GCA_024679645.1 Amphritea sp. | reverse complement strand
TTATTATTTACAATAAGCTACTTGTAGCAAACAGCCCGAATGTAATGACTTTTTATAATAAAACGTCTCTAAAACTCGCCATTTCCCTCCTCCCCAGTTAAGGGTATTGATAACCCATTAAAGTTAAGCATTCACTTAAGTTAAATATATAAATTCGAAATTTAACTAACAAAAGTCATAGCGCAGAATGTCACCTGCTCCATCTAAACCAGATCTGTTACCAACAAAAATGGCCGATGGCAGTGCTTAAGAAAGACCATAAAAAAAATATTAGAGGTCGCTATGACAAGTTACAAATCTCTGAAAAACCTTATCTCTACCTGTGCCGTTACCGCAGCACTATCAGTGCCGGCAATCCAGTCTGCACAGGCCGGCGATGAATTTATGCTCGCCCACGCCTACCCTACTGATCACATATTTCACCTGGCCTCTGCCTCCTTTACAGAGCAGCTGGCAAAGCAGGGCTCGGGTATGGAAATCGATTACCATCCAGGCGGCGACCTGGGTGACTGGGCGTCTATCTTCGAGCAGAGCATGGATGGCGTGGTTCCGATGAGCATGACCTTTGCAGCATCGGAATTTGATCCGCGCCTGGACCTGTCATGGCTGGGTTACGTGGTCGATAACTGGGATGATGCCCGCAAAGTTTATGGCCCGAATGGAAAGATGACCGATGTCTATAACAACATTATGGCCGATCTTGATCTGGTCGTACTGGGAACGATCCCTACCGGTTTCGGCTCCGTTGCTATCCGTAAAGGCGTAGATCGCGTACCCACTAACTTCCCGGAAGATACCAAAGGTATCCAGATGCGCGTACCACCAGTGCCAATCGGTATTGAGCGTTTCAATAACTGGGGCTTCACCGCCGTACCTATGCCATTCTCTGAGCTATATACAGGCCTGCAGCTGGGCACCGTAGATGGCCGTGCATTTGGTCCATCGGTAGAGATCTGGCAGATGCGCGATGTACTATCCGCTTACATTCTCACCCAGGACTACTTTGAGCATGCATTCTGGGTCGTCAATAAATCCTGGTTGGAAGACCTGCCAGCTGATGAGCGTGAAAAACTGCTGGCTGCTGCGGACGTAACCCTGAACAAAGTTTGGGACGAAGCACAAGCAATTGACGAAGGCTTCCTTAAGCGGGTTCGCGATGAAGGTATCAACGTAGTAGAACTGAATCCTGAACAGATGGATAAGGCAAAGGCTATTCTCTACAAGAATGAGTGGCCTTTCATGGAAAAGATTGTTGGTCCTGAGATCATGACCATGATGCGTGAAATTGCTGGTATTAACTGATCCATCCCGACGTTAACTGTCTCGGTATCACCCCCCTTTGTGTTCTGCCCTGTAAGCAGAACACAAAGGCCTCAGGGGTAATACCGTCCGGATACTAATTCAGGATCAGTACTATGCAAAAAGAAAAACTGAACACCCTTATAAAACCGGTGGGTGAAGCCAAGATCTATGATTACGATCCTGACCTCAGTACCCACCCTATACCACCTCATCTACACGCTATTCCTGCTCAATCAAACAACGGAATTGACCGCTACCTGATACGCTTTGAACGCCTGTTGAACTGGGTTTTCCGTGGCATGATGATGACAGCAGGCCTGGGCCTGGCTGTACTGATGTTCTCGCAAGTGATCATGCGCTACGTATTACAGTCCCCCTTCACCGGTATAGAAGAAGTGGCAGTACTACTGGCCGTTTGGATCTATTTCCTCGGTATGGGCTATGCCACCCGGGAGCGCGAACACATTCACGGCGGTATCGTCAGTCTGGTAGTCAAAGACCCTTACAAAGTCAGCATTATTCGTTTTGCCGGTTCCATAACCTGCATGATTGCCGCCTGTATCTTTGGCTACTTTGCCTGTAAATACGCACTGAAAGAGATAGATCGCGGCCGCTTAAGCGTCAACCTGCGCTGGCCCCGGGGTCTCTGGAGTGCCAGCATGGTTGTCGGTTATGCCATGATGGCGGGGTACTTCCTCCTCGAAACAATCACCGAGTTCCGCGCATTGCGCAACACGCCCCGCCAATCGAACACACAGGAGGATTAAGCGATGACTCTGTTTCTAATTGCTATGCTTATTGTCGTAATTCTGATCCTGATTGAGATCCCGGTCGCCTTTGCCTTCGGTATCGGCGCAATACTCTTTGCCTACACCACCGGTAACAACATTTCATTTCTGATCCCCCACGGCTTTAAAACCGCCAGCGGTTTTGCCTTGCTGGCTCTGCCACTGTTTATCTTTGCCGGTCTGCTAATGGCGGAAGGGGGAATATCGGAACGATTGCTTAACTTTGTAAACTCTCTGGTAGGCCGAATAAAGGGCGGTTTAGGCGCTGTAACAGTGCTGACCTGCGCGTTATTTGGTGCAATATCCGGTAGCTCATCCGCAGCGATCGCAGCGGTTGGTCAGATCATGATTCCAAGAATGATTCGCGAAGGCTACCCACCAGGGCATGCCACCGCGCTGGTAGCCTGTTCCTCAGTGCTTGCACTGCTGATTCCTCCCAGCATTCCAATGATTGTTTTTTCCATCACCGGTGGCTTATCCGTGGGCGCAGCATTTCTGTCCACTATTATTCCGGGCATCATGCTAACAGTCATATACTGCGCGCTGAACATCTGGTTCCTGCGTGATAATCCCGATATTAAAGTTGACCCACCCCTGCCCTTTAAAGCGGCAGCCAGGGAAGTCGCAACAACTGGCTACAATGCCCTCTTTGCTCTGCTCATGCCACTGATTATTCTGGGCGCTATCTATAGCGGTATCGCAACACCCACTGAAGCCGCTGCGATCGCCGTTATCTACGCTATTCCGGTGGGGCTATTTATCTACAAAGGGATGTCCCTGAGTAGCCTGGGCTCAGTAACCGTACGCGCGGTGACCATGACCGGCTCGATTATGGCGGTCTTGTTCTTCCTGTTTATTATGAGCCGTGCCATGATTCTGGAACAGGTTCCCCGTGACCTGGCAGAAGCGTTACTCCAGGTATCGGATAACAAGTACGTATTGCTATTCCTGATCAATATCCTGCTTCTGCTTATCGGCATGATAGTGGATGATATTTCTGGCAGTGTGCTGGCAGCGATCATCTTTCTGCCAATTATTAATCAACTGGGTATAGATCCGATCCATTTCGCAGCCGTTGTGGGTGTAAACCTGGGACTGGGTAATGTATCCCCTCCCTGTGCGCCTATGCTCTATATGGCTGGCGGGGTCGGAAAGTTGTCGTTAGACAGGTACATCAAACCGACCTTGAAATTCCTCTGTTTGGGTCACCTGCCGATGGTATTTCTGGTGACCTTTGTCCCGGAGCTGTCGCTGTTCCTGCCTAAGTTATTGCTGGGTTACTAATCCAGCGCCGATAACTATGAAAAACCGGGCTTCAGGCCCGGTTTTTTTTATTTACGTAACTCGCTATATTCTAATCAGATAGCAATCACAATTTAAAAACTAAATTGGCTTTTAATGGCTATATATCCGTCAGCAGCTGCACCATCTGAACGACCTTATCTTTATCAATATCTCCCATCAGAGTGGGGTTAGACAATGCATAGATATAATCTTCAATCGCAGAGTGATCGATATCATCCCGGCATTCAACAAACATCGCCCATTCTTCAAGATCATCAGTACAGATATCACCAATAATATATCTGTTTAACACTTCTGTAAGATGCTGTTTAGTCACAACAATCTGCTCGCATACACTTTCAAAAGAGCCACCCACTAAACATGAATAAGCTTGCTCTCTTCGAGCGCCAAAACTGATGATTTCGGTTAATGATTCAACTCTATTCATACGTCATGTTTATCTCTGTCATATCGATTTTAAAGCGCTGCTCTCATTGCCTGCGCACGCGCATAAAACTGGCAAACCGGGGCACCCCCCGGGCACTAACGCCGGTATATTTATAGGTCACCTGACTACCGATAGCAGGCGGCTTTTTACGCTGAGCATCACTTAAGCCACTACCTAATTTGAAGCGTATACCCTCAGCCGTTTCCACCAGCAATGAACCCAGCATACCGGCATATTTTCCCTTACCGGGTTGATAGCCGATGACCGTCGCTTCTGCATCCTGCCATTGTTTTAGTTTCAGCAAGTCAGTACTTCGCCCCGGCTTATACAGCGCGTCTACATGATGTAGCATCAATCCTTCACCGCCACCAGAAACGACCTGTTCAAGCCTGGCCATTAACTCAGTCTCACTGGCCATCTGTCTTTGAGGCACCAGCTGAACCCAGTTCCGATCAACCTCATCAATAATACGTTTTAATTGCGTCAGTCTCTGGCTAAAGGTACCGGAGAACTGCGGCAGATCAAATAGCAAAAATTTTACCTGACGCCAATCGCTATCGCTGCCCTTATGATCTCCACCCCCGTGGCTTCTGATCAGCACAGAGACTGTTTCAAACTGCCCCCGCCCTATCCATAACTCACCATCCAGCGGTTGTTTGGGTAACGGCTCTACAAACCATGCAGGCGCATCAATGCGATAACCCTGGCGGGTTAATAATTGCTGACCATCCCAGTACCCTCGCACACCATCAAGTTTCTCACTGACAAAGTAGTCTGAGACTTCTAGTCCAGAATGATAGAGCGTTGCCAACTGCAGTTTTGGCTTATCAGCAAAGCTTTGTGACGCTATCAGAAAGCTGATCAGTATGATCAAGCTGTGGAATGAGACCAGACAATAACGATGAGTCATAATTTCGCCCTCCATGAGCATATAAACGCTGCTTCATCCATGAGCAGGTTGAGAACTAACCCTAGCAGAAAGACAGATTAAGACAAAAAAAAGCCGGTAGCTGTATTAACAGATACCGGCAAAAGACGCGAATAAAAGAAGACTGGGGGTAAAACTAAATTCTTTATCGCTTAAAAAACAAGAGAAGAGCATAAAGAAGCCCAGACCGTCTTTCTGACTACCAGTAAGTCGCACAGCAACACTCTGGCAAACCATACATATCGACGATCTGGTCTATCTTTCAGTGGATTAACTTGGGAATGCGAAAGAAACACCTTCCCGTACACCACTAGAAGGCCAACGCTGAGTGATGGTCTTACGCTTAGTATAGAAACGTACTGCATCTGGGCCGTATGCATGCAGGTCACCAAACAGAGAACGCTTCCAGCCACCGAAGCTGTGGTATGAGACTGGCACTGGCAGCGGTACGTTAATACCGACCATACCCACCTGAATATTATCAGAGAAGTAACGTGCAGCCTCACCGTCACGGGTAAAGATACAAGTACCGTTACCGTATTCGTGATCGTTGATCATCTGCATCGCCTCTTCCATAGAACCAGCACGCACTACCTGCAGTACAGGCCCAAAGATCTCTTCCTGATAGCTCTTCATCTGAGTAGTTACATTATCGATCAGAGTCGCACCAACGAAGAAGCCTTCTTCGTAGCCTTCAACCTGTGGGTTGCGACCGTCAACAACGATCTTGCAGCCATCAGCTTCGGCACTGTCGATATACCCATTAACTTTTTGCTGGTGAGCACGAGTAATAACCGGCCCAAAATCGTTATCGCGGTTGCTGAACTCACCCACTTTCAGTGGACCCATCGCTTCCCGCAGTTTAGCGACCAGGGTGTCAGCTGCTTCATCGCCTACGGCAACCGCAACCGACAGAGCCATACAGCGCTCACCGGAGGAACCAAAAGCCGCACCCAGCAGCTGGTTAACAGCGTTATCCATATCCGCATCCGGCATGACAATCGCATGGTTCTTCGCACCACCCAGTGCCTGACAACGTTTACCGTTGGCATTAGCCGTGCTGTAAATGTATTCAGCGATCGGCGTAGAGCCGACAAAACTAACCGCTTTAATCCGCTCATCGGTGAGCAAGACATCAACGGCTTCTTTATCGCCATTAACGACATTAATAACACCATTCGGCAGACCGGCTTCCTGCAACAACTGAGCAATATACAAAGTTGAGGATGGATCACGCTCGGACGGCTTCAGTACAAAGGTATTACCGCACACAATCGCCATTGGATACATCCACAATGGCACCATCGCCGGGAAGTTGAACGGTGTAATACCGGCAACCACACCCAGTGGCTGGAACTCACTCCAGGAATCAATGCCCGGTCCCACATTACGGCTGTGTTCACCTTTCAATAGTTCAGGAGCACCGCAAGCGTATTCAACGTTCTCGATACCACGCTGCAGTTCACCCATCGCATCATGAGCAATCTTACCGTGCTCTTCGCCGATCATTTCACAGATCTTTTCCGCATTATCTTCCAAAAGCTGTTTGAACCGGAACATCACCGCTGCACGTCTGGCTGGCGGAGTATTTCGCCATGCAGGGAACGCAGCTTCAGCTGCTGCAATCGCCTGTTCAACGGTACCTGCACATGCCAGATCGACCTGCTTAGTGGCAGCACCGGTGGATGGATTGTATACGTCCTGGGAGCGAGAACCGTCTATCATCATCTCGCCATTAATCAGTTGGCCAACAGTGTTAGTCATTTATTTTTACCTTTCTTGAGCCATGCCATCCAAATATGCTGACATGTTTTTATTTTTTAACCGCCGTAGCAGCATTGATCTGTTTCAAGTGATATTCGGGAACATTATGAGTACAGATCAGAGAGGCCATTAATTTTATAAAGCCCTATGACCTGCACAGCAATTCCCCTGGATTTAATCCAATTCAGAGATAGATTCACCCAACGCATTGATCAGCGAGTCGATCTCCGAGATTTCTGTGGTAAACGGCAGACCCAGTTGAATGGTGTCTCCGCCGAAACGTACATAGAAACCTTTCTCCCAGCACTTCATGGCGATCTGGTAAGGACGCAGTGCCGGCTCACCCGGTGCCGACTCGATAGTGATACCGGCAGCCAGACCGTAATTACGAATATCCGCAACGTACTGGGTACCTTTCAGGCTATGTACCATCTCCTGGAATTGAGGTGAGATAGCATTAACCCGCTCGATCAGCTTGTCCTGAGCCAGAATATCCAGCGATGCCAGCGCAGCCGCACAAGCGACTGGGTGTGCAGAATAGGTATAACCATGGGGTAGCTCCAACATATAGTCAGGCCCTGCATCATCCATAAAGGTGTCGTAAATTTCCTGCTTGGCAATCACCGCCCCCATCGGCACCACTCCGTTGGTCAGCTGCTTAGCTACCGTCATCATGTCAGGTGTTACGCCAAACTCTTGCGAGCCGGTGTTCGAGCCCATTCGACCAAAAGCCGTAATAACCTCATCAAAAATCAACAGAATATTATGCTTATCGCAGATTTCTCGCAGACGCTTCAGGTAACCCTTTGGTGGTGGAATCACACCCGCAGAACCTGCTAGCGGTTCAACAATCACCGCGGCGATGTTTGAAGCATCATACATCGCAATTTGTTGCTCTAGTTCATCTGCCAGATGAGCACCGGTTTCCGGCATTCCCTGGGTAAACAGATTTTCCGGCAGCATAGTATGCGGCAGATGGACCGCATCGATACCCTGACCGAAAGTGGCCCGGTTACCACCGATACCACCGACGCTGATACCACCCCAGTTAACACCGTGATAGCCTTTAGCCCGGCCAATAAAACGAGTCTTGCTGGCCAGACCTTTTTTACGCCAGTATGCACGGGCGATCTTCAATGCGGTCTCAACCGACTCTGAGCCTGAACCGGTAAAAAACACACGATTCATGCCGTCTGGCATCAGCTCAGTAATACGGTGCGCCAGCTCGAATGATTTAGGGTGACCAAACTGAAATGCCGGAGAGTAATCCAGTTCATTCAGTTGCCTGCTCACAGCCTCGGTAATTTCTGGGCGACTATGGCCTGCACCACACGTCCAAAGACCTGACAGGCCATCGAAAATTTTCCGGCCTTCAGCATCGGTATAGTAATTCCCTTCTGCTGACACAATCAGACGAGGGTCCTGCTTAAAGCTGCGGTTCGCCGTAAACGGCATCCAGTGTGCATCCAGTTGTGCCTGACTCAGGCCGCAACGCTTGGTGGTATCAGTCATAGAACCTCACCTCAATGTTGAGCTAATTAGTTCCGGCTACGCTTTAGGTTTTACGTCACCCGTTAACTAACCAATCTCAGTGTTGTGTTGTTATTTTCAGTTGACTCCATTATCGCTAACAACTAAGTTTATTAAATCCATACTTATTTACTTAAAGTTAACTATTAACCAACCTATTAAATCATTCAGACAGAGGCGCACATGTCCCGGCGAGAAAACCTGTTGCCACGCCAGCTTGGCGATGCCCATATCCGGCTATTACGTATCTACAAAGCGGTAGTCGAAAGTGGCGGTTTTTCAGCGGCTGAAGTGGAACTGAATATCAGTCGGCCCGCTATCAGTTTAGCTATATCTGAGCTCGAAAGCCTACTCAATATGCGTCTCTGTAATCGCGGCAGAGCCGGCTTCGCGTTAACCGAGCAAGGCGAAGAGGTATACGATGCCACATTGCAATTACTGGGCGGCCTGGAAAACTTTCGCGCGCGCATCAATGCTATCAATACTGAACTCAAAGGTGAGTTGAATATTGGCATTACCGACAACATGGTCACCGTGCCACATATGCGCATCACCCGAGCTTTGGCCGCGTTGAAAGCGCGCGGGCCGGAGGTCACCATCAACATCCGTATGATTCCACCTAAAGATATAGAGTCCGGCGTGTTAGACGGCCAGTTACTGGTCGGCATTGTGGCAGAGCAGCGCACCCTGCCCGGCCTGAATTACCTGCCTCTCTATGACGAACAATCGTTGCTCTACTGCAGCAACGACCACCCACTGTTTGAATCCGATAACGAGCACTTGAGCGATAGCGAACTGGCTGAATACGATGCAGTGTTACCCGCCTACCCTCAGTCAGCTGAGATAAAACAGCAACAAGTGATCCTGAAAGCCGGCGCCAGCTCAACCGACCGGGAAGGTATCGCCTTCCTGATTCTCAGCGGCAGCTATATCGGTTTTCTACCGACCCACTATGCTGAACAATGGGTTAAAGAAGGCCGCCTCAAAGCGATCCAGCCAGAGAAGCGTAGCTTTACCACCCATTTCACAGCCATCACCCGAAAAGGGGCACGTAACAACCTGATTCGTGATGCCTTTATAGAAGAATTGGAAAAGCAGTAAAAAAGCCGTTGCTGGTTGCTCGAAAAAGATTAAAACCAAAGGAATACCTGTGAATCGAATCGCTGTCTTTGTTGATGTACAGAATATCTACTACACCACCCGTCAGGCGTATGGGCGGCAGTTTAACTATCGAAAGCTCTGGCAGAAAATCAGCGCTGAAGGTGAGATCGTTCTTGCCAATGCCTACGCCATTCATCGGGGTGACGATAGCCAGCTTAAATTCCAGAACGCCCTGAAACATATCGGCTTTAATATAAAACTGAAGCCCTATATTCAGCGTAGTGATGGCTCAGCAAAAGGTGACTGGGATGTGGGCATCGCCATCGACGTGATGGATACCGCCCCGGAAGTAGATACGATTATTCTCCTCTCAGGTGACGGTGATTTTGATCTGCTGTTAGAAAGAGTAAAAAGAAAATATGGCGTAAAAGCCCAGGTGTACGGCGTGCCTGCACTGACGGCAAATTCGTTGGTCAGCTCAGCGACAGAGTTTTTTCCTATCGGGGAAGAATTACTTCTTTGAAGCAGTGACTCGATCGTGACTTCGTTATTTTCTCTTGGCTAGACTCAGCTTCGCCGCTTGCCAAAAAATAATGGCAAAACACTCGTTTTGTTATCTAACCGTTTCACCCGACGCTAATCTGTCTTTTTCTTAGGCAACGAAAAACCGGCGAAAACCCCTATCACCATCCCGGCAATAATAGACAGCATTGCGAAGCCTGGCATTGCACCGCTGTGGGATTTAAATATCAACAGATAGGCACCTAAAGCAACTAAGAACACACCCAGTAAGACAAATATCTTCGGGTTTAAGGCCCTTATCCACGATTGCCGGGAACCTTTCACCGGTTTAGATTTAGAATGAGCTGAAGCTTTTCGTTTATGCTTATTTCTAGGCATTATCAATCCCTCAAGCTTATTGTAGCGGGCTAAAACAAAGCCCCTCTGATCGCCTTGCTAAGTTAAGTCTACACCAACTCAGCAGAGTCACTTAACTCTTTCGACTAGCTCATTTCAAAGTGTTCATTTCGAAGGGCTCACGTTGCAGTGCATGTTTTGAAGCGCAAGACTCACATATGCAGGCCTTGCCTATCACAGCGTCAGGCAGTTGATTTAACACGCCATCTGGAAAGGTTATGTCGCTACACCAGCAACGTGCATCAGAATCACAAGCAGCGATATTGCCACACCGGTTGTCTTGCTGGCAGATAGGACATAGATGTGGATCAACAGTATTTGGCTTAGTACTCAAGATAAACCTCAATCAACGGGAAGGCTGGACAGTGCTGTAAAGCACCGTTAACTCAACATAACCAAAGCGGCAGCCTACAAGCAAGTTCTGAGCTGCCACTAAGGCTTCTCTCCCTGACCCAGCATCTCCATGAATTTTGCAAAACGTTTTTGTCGGGTTTCGGACCTCTTCGCACTTATC
The DNA here is from genome assembly GCA_024679645.1 of Amphritea sp. Taxonomy (GTDB): domain Bacteria; phylum Pseudomonadota; class Gammaproteobacteria; order Pseudomonadales; family Balneatricaceae; genus Amphritea. Next base: position 8,861 of record JAIBCZ010000015.1, on the reverse strand, counting down.
AGCCCGTGAGCGATAACATAACGACTCGATTTAGTGAGCGTATCAAAAAACGCTTTCGCATCCGGTTGATTCTCTACTGCCGCTAAGAAATCTTCGGGCACCTCCATTTCACTGACCACATAGGCTTTTTCCCAACGCCCATCAGCTTTCGCAGCACGTACATGTTCGAGCCCTGATGCCATCATCCGGCCCTCAGTTATCAGCCGTTCCACATGCTCTGTATTCCTTTTTGACCAGTTGCTACGTGCTTTTCTGGGAGTAATGCGCTGAAGATAGGTTTGCTCATCAACGGACTTCTTAACCCCGTCTATCCAACCCCAGCAAAGCACTTCGATCACGACATCATTCCAGGTCACGCTCTGAATCCCGGTATTTTTCTTAAATATCTTCACCCATAGCTCAGTTTCAGTAGCCTGATTTTCCCTAAGCCACTCACCTAGCGCCTGCGGTGTTGCAAATGTCATGATTTTCAATGGATCGGGTTCAGGCATCTGATTGGCTTCTCTTTGGTATAACGCCCGCGTACGAAGCGCGAACCTGCAGTATGCTAATTAACGTATTTGTTAACTGCATGCCCATGCTATTGCTAGTCTATCTTTGTGACTCTCGCATTGCGTAATATGAGAGCAGCCCACATCCCCGAACATGTAAGGGAGGTTATCCTCTGAATCTATTTGAAAGATAAGTTTCATAGGTTTTCCACATTCTGGGCAACCCGGGTATTCAACACCCTGCACCCAACATGGCCAGCCGAGAAGCTTATCTTTTGAGAGGGGATACTCCAAGTCACAAAGTAAATCACTTTGTTTATCGGTTAACGTTACCCCTATAGCTTCTATTTCTTCACCGTTTGGATAATCTTCCATTGATTCCCAGCCTATTATTTGTCTTTCTGAGAAGGCATCTGTGACTGGACTTTTTGTAGGCGAAGCGATGATGTCATCGTTATAGTCGACAACTCTCACCAACGTACTCTGTGAGAAAGGAAAAAACGCATCGCAGCTCACTTCGCATTCCTTCTCCCTGTTTGTGCAATAAAAGACCTGAAGTATCCCCTTCCCAAACACGGTTTTCTCAGACTCAGGGAGGTCTTGAGAGTTTAGCTGCAAGAATAGCTGCATAGGCTCATTGCAGTTGCTGCAGCAAGGCCATTTTTCATCTTTTGAAAGCACAGGAATGCCAGAAAACTTTGACGACGTGGGAGTAGATCCCTTCTCAATCGTGTTTGGAAACCAAGCCAACCGTTTATGTGGCACCATTATCGGTTTGAGATCTTCCCAGTTTTCCTTGGATGAGGATTCAGGTTCTTTTTTCTTAAATATATTGAAGATATTACTCATTCAGCAGATCCATTTTGACAGCTAACGCCGCGTTAACGGGACAGAAAACCGCGTAGCATTTTGGCGTTATGAACCAGCTTGCTGGAGGTAGTTAAATGCCTTGTATGTTGCTTAATGAAAGTGATCACTGAGCAATCGTCCTTAGCGGGAAAAAGAAATTGAAAATATAGAGCGATAAACACAATGTAATTAGGAAGGACACAAAAGACAATAATACGTCCCACCGATGTTCTGCATCTTTAAAATCCCAAGGTGTACCCAATCGGATAACAAACCTCCTGCCTCGGTATTTCTCACTAATCCTATGAAATATAGGCAGAATAAATCCGAAGTAGGCTACCCCGAATATTGCCAGTAGAGCTAGAAAATCAATATCTGCATTCCTTGTGACTTTGCCACATAACGTCGAGGGGAAAGGCCGAAACAAGCGAAGTTTATGGAGTTCCAGCCAACTTGTTGGCGATTTCTGACCGCCTTGTAATACCTTACCAGAATTTCCACCAGGGCTTACTCTTTATGCTATTCGGTTGTTCGGAGACAGACCACATGTATTCAAAGGAAACCCAAAGGTTGGGGTATTGAACTTTTAATTCTTCTGGGTCTTCTTCCCAAGGCTCACCAGAAGGTTCAACTGGGTGAGCCTTATTCCGAGAAGAAGTAGATCCTACAACCGATGCCAGACCTTCCGTAATTGCATATTGGAAACCTTCGAAATACCACGCATCTTCGTCAAAAGACTCGTTTGCCAGGGAGTCTGGATTGGAAATCGCATCTTCAAAACTCTGTTTTCCTCGAGAAATTAGTGCGGCTCGAAAATCGGTAAAAGCATCGTCACCGCAACCACCATTCATTACGTATGCAGCCCCCCAAAGCGGCCATGAATATGCTCTATCCATCATGTCATCAAAGATATTTGAGAATGAAATAGCATCTTCGATTGAAAGTTTTTTTACAGCATATTTGATACCTTCACACTTCCTCTCCATATCACCGCTGGATTGTTCGTGAACGGTCTGAATGAGTTCCCAGAATCGCTGTTCAGTCATTGATAACTCCATTTATGATAACGCCTCAAGAAGGGCCGCCGGTTATGGCGTCTCGCTTGCTTGATTTGTTAATCCATTACTTGCTGAAAGCGACTGTTTGATTGCGCCACCAATGTAGTTTTTAAGTATATTGATAGCACCTCGAGCATCGTTCTCATCAATATATTGCCGGTATCTTTCGATATTCTATCTCTCGCTTTTCAAACAAAGCAATAAGCGTATTCTCAGGATCGAAAAGGGTTAACTCAAATAACCTATTTTCATTCATTTAAATAGCACTCTGAATTATCCATCTAGCCAGGCTCATATTGCTCTCCTCTACATCCAGGTTAAAGGCAGAAAGCCGTATAAATTACAGGCTAAATGTTTAATTGCATAAGGAGGAAAAGTTAACCGTATGATATGAGGTATATAGCGCTGTCGACGGGGCCGAAGAAAAGTGCTTAAGAGCCGTTCTTCGACCCTCATTCAAACGTTATTATGTGAACTTTTGTTATCAATAAAATAATTGTTCCTGACGAACGCCGTCTTCACCAAAGCTAATTAACCCCGCGCCGACAACGTCACCCACTTGCCATTTACACCAAGCTAACTCACCGTCTACCATGACATCGGAGATTGCCATCGTATCGCCTAGCTTCCGAAGCTCGGTAATATACCCCGGCAAATCATTTTTACCGTAGACCACACCATCTTTATCGAGAAGCTTATAATCGGCTGTTACATTAGCAGCGATACTATCTGCATCTAGGTTTCCAAAGCCGCTCGCATATCCACCTAACCTATCTGTTGCTGACATTTTCTTGTCCTCTAATCGTTTTATGTTTAGCTGACACTCCAAAGCAGTATAGGATGTTTCTTAGTAAACCCTTATGCTGACAACCGAAAGTTTAAGTCGGAACTCTATTGGCCGAGTTCATCTGTCTTCCATAACCTGAACTTGAATAACGCAGAACCTTTCAGCACCCTCACCAGAACGTTTTGATATAAGACCAGAGCTTTCTACAGGCTATAAAGCACCTGTTCTCAGCCAGGTATAACGACAGAAATTTTCTGTTAATTGTGGATAGCCCCTGTATTTAGCGCCGCAATTACTCACTTGTCACCTGTCTGTCTTCAAGAGCGCCAGTAAAAATGACCGATACAGGTTTATGAGTATTGGGGTGAATGGGCTCACGCATATCCAGTAATCGAAACCCGTTGTCTGAAAAAAGTGCGACCCAGTTTCCTAGCGTTCTAAAATACCAGGGGGCTGGTTCAATAAACTCTGGGCCAAAACCTGCCCATGAACCTTCTCGCCAACCATCGATATAAGGTAAGACTCCGGCAATCACCGGGTGAAGTGTTTGCACGACAAAAACCCCACCCGGTTTCAAAATCGCGGGAATGGCGGCAAACAGCACCTCAACCGACTCCTTCCCGAGGAGCGAAAAATTGCAAACAACAACATCAAACAAACCGTCTACAGCACCAGCAGCGATATCTTCGTAAGAGGTGACCCGAAAATCTCCGCCGCCAGCTCTTTCGGCCCGCTCAATAAGCCCTGGCACTACATCCAGACCAACTAAACGCGTTACTTGAGACGAGAGTTCCCGTATAAGCCAGCCCTCGCCGCAGCCTATATCTAGAACCGACTCGGGAGCGTGACTTAACACAGCCTCAACAACAGCTTTATCTGTTATCAGCTGGCGACTCTCGATATGACCACCTCGCACAGCAGCAGTCCACTGAGACACATTACCCTCCCAGGATTCGACAATTTTTTCATCACTATACGGGTCCATATAACATTCCCTTTCATGCCAAAAATCTTAGAACAGCTACGCAGTATGTAGCGGATCCTTTTCTCGTTACCAGTATTTTAGACGTGTTTAACATTTAAAATTTGCATGAAACAATGCCTCCTTGCACCACGGTGATCATAACTAATAATCTTTGTATTCAGTCTCTCTGCTAAAAACAGATTGAATTTACCGAGTTGCTCTAGAATAAGCCGTGCTTCATTTTGGTAGTTGGCACTCTTATCTATCCCAATGAATTCTTATGTCCTGTCATAGGTGGTTCCTTCAATCCAAAATGCCCATAGAGGCGCACTTACCGCGCCTCTCTTTTCTGCATATCAGGCAGCTCTTTTAAGTTCAGGTTGCCTATGACTGAAGATAAATCTGATGATGCATACCTTCATCTATTTTTATTGTTTGATGACTATCAAATACATCTTTTATTGCGATTGTTAGGCTAGCGTCTCCGAAATATGCTGGAGATGCATCGTGGAGTTAATCTGTCCTGCCGGGAGTTTTCCTGCCTTAAAAGCAGCCGTAGATAATGGCGCCAGCGCTGTTTACTTTGGCTTTAAAGATGCCACTAATGCCCGCCATTTTGCAGGCCTTAATTTCGACCGACGCAAGGCGGAGAAAGGCATAGACTATGCCCGTAAACACGGCGTTAAAGTATTGTGTGCCGTGAATACCTATCCGCAGCCTTCCGGCTGGAAAGCCTGGCAGGGTGCGGTTGATCTGGCCGCTGATATGGAAGTAGATGCATTAATAGCGGCAGATATGGGGGTGTTAGGCTACGCTTCAGATACCCATTCAGAACTGAATCTGCACCTCTCTGTTCAAGGCTCAGCAACCAACTATGAAGCCCTCGCTTATTATCAGCAGCAGTTTGGTATTAAGCGTGCGGTACTGCCCCGTGTATTGTCACTGGCACAGGTCGAACACTTAGCCCGGCATAGCCCGATAGAGCTGGAAGTATTTGCCTTTGGCAGTCTCTGTATCATGGTAGAGGGGCGCTGTTATCTTTCTTCGTATATCACCGATGAATCACCAAATACTTGTGGTGCCTGCTCTCCGGCGAAAGCGGTGCGCTGGCAAGAGACCGCAACAGGCCTTGAATCACGTCTGAATGAAGTGCTGATCGACCGCTATAAAACCGATGAAAAAGCCGGTTACCCAACCTTATGTAAAGGCCGCTTTGATGTGGAAGGTTCGGTTTATCACGCGATGGAAGAACCCACCAGCTTAAATACGTTGAATTTGATTCCTGAGTTAAAACAAATAGGCATTAAAGCGTTAAAAATTGAGGGACGCCAGCGAAGCCCTGCGTATGTCGCTAAGGTGGTGCGTATCTGGCGAGAAGCCCTTGATACAGCGGCGCGTAACCCAGACCATTTTGACATAAATCCTGAATGGAATAACGGCCTGCTGGAGCTCTCTGAAGGCTCAACAACGACCATCGGTGCGTATCACCGCAGCTGGCAGTAACCGGAGATAACATGATGAATCAGGTTGTGAATGAGCAAGCATCCCAACAAGCAAATCAAAGCGTCGATAAGACCATGAAACTGTCATTAGGCCCCATGTTATATTTTTGGCCGAAACAGGACGTTTTTAATTTTTATGCAGAGATCGCAGAGCAGCCACTGGATACCATCTATCTGGGCGAAACCGTCTGCTCTAAACGGCGCGAACTCAAACTGTCTGACTGGTTAGAAATAGCACAGGAATTAACCCGGTGTGGTAAAAAAGTAGTGCTCTCTACCCTGGCTTTGCTTGAAGCCGAATCAGAACTCAAAATGCTGCGGCGTATCTGCAGCAATGGCGAGCTGATGGTCGAGGCCAATGATATGGCCGCTGTGCAGTTACTCAGTCAACAAAATATCCCCTTCGTTACCGGGCCTTCTATTAACGTTTACAACTTACCGGTTCTTAAACAGCTGTATAGCAGCGGCATGCGACGCTGGGTGATGCCCGTAGAACTCGGCGCACAAACACTTGAAGAGTTGCTACAACAAGCCAGCGCTGATGGTGGTTTGCCCCAGCTGGAAACAGAAGTCTTTGCGTATGGCTGTTTACCGCTGGCTTACGCTGCGCGATGTTTTACCGCACGCTTTAAGAGCCTGCCCAAAGATAACTGTAATTTTTGTTGCATCGAATACCCCGATGGCATTCCAATGCAATCACAGGAAGATGATAAGCTTTTCATTATCAATGGCATTCAGACGTTATCGGGAGAGCATTATAATCTCGAAAATGAGTTACAACGGATGGGTGAAATCGGGGTAGATCTGGTGCGCCTGAGCCCACAGCGGGAAGGCATGACTGACGTGGTGCAACGTTTTGCACAGCGTTTACATGAGCCTTCATCAACACGTATCCCGCTGCTGAATGAGTCTCAATGTAATGGCTACTGGTATGGCGAGCCGGGTATGAAGTGGGTAGATTAGGCCGCGTTCTAAGACTAGTAACTGAAAGTCAGCTGCGAACTATTACGGCCTAAACAGTGGGATCGAGTTTAAAGGAATAAGTACACAGGAATAAGGTGAGGTATGACCTTCAGCTTATTCCTGTTCAAGTTATCGAGTGCAACTAAATAGTTGAGCGTTGCGCCAATTGAATACTGCGCTGAAACAACGCCGGCATTTCACTCCAGTCCACGCTATCCATAAGATTTTTAATGGCCAAACCCAGTTCCGTATTACCCTCAATAACCAGTTTTCGTTGAAAAAATAACGTGTCGGGATCAACGTCCTGTGAGGCCATTTTTATGAAATCGGCTGAATCGCCTCTAATCCAGGCATCAGGTTGCTCGGCTGGTAGCACGACAAGCTTTTCGTACTCGCAGGTGAACGCCACCTGTATACCTAAATCCCTGACCTCCAGACCTAGCTGCTGCCCTCCAAGAAAATAAAACTCATCATCCTGAAGCTGTTCTTTGAACAGATAATTTAACAGCTGCTCCGCCACTTTCTTCCTAAAGGCAAACGGCAGCTTCGGCTCGGTAAATTGAATAAATTTAGAGAAATGGGGTGTCGGTAGAGATGTTAGCAGCCGGGATGGCGCCAGGTCAGGCAGCGTGAACGAGGTCATGGGAGACTCCTTAATCGATGCCTGATAGTAGAGGAAAAATCGTTTTTAACCTTTGATGGCAGTCAATTTTGAAATGCCGAAGCTAGAACGCCTTTAAAGACAGTAGCTCGAACGCACTTCGCGCTTGCTCGTTGCTCGACGCGACTTTGTCGCTTGCTAGAAAAAGCATTGGTTCTGTGGGTTGAGATGAGATAGGAGCCATAAAATAAATCTGTCCCCTTTTATTAACCTTATAGCTTAGAAGATTCAACGTTTGCCCTAACCAAACTTCACCGACCGCATGGAGATAGAACCGGAATCAAAGCCTTCATAGGGGAAGGATATTTCATCGTCCTCCGTTGCAGCACCCAGCGCGTAAAGCAGCGGAACATAGTGTTCAATCGTTGGATGAGACAGCGCCCACAGAGGGTATTTAGATTTGTCCCGAGCAAGAAGCTGATCAAAATTCCGCTGTAGCAAAGCAGTTTTAATCATCTCATCAAACTCTGCCGCCCAATCCGGGGTGACCGCATCAGGAGAGCGGTCTAGTCTCCTTAAATTATGCACGATATTGCCGCTGCCAAGAATCAACACACCTTCGTTACGAAGCTGTCCCAAAACCGCACCCAATTCAAGATGCTCTTCAATCTTCAGATTCCGACTCATCGCTAACTGAACGACCGGGATATTCGCTTTCGGATAGAGATGATGCAGTACCGTCCAGGCACCATGATCTAAACCGCGATGTTCGTCCAGTTCGCTCCTGTATTGCGCTAAATCATCCCCCACCTGACTTGCCAGATCCGGTTCCCCCATACATGGGTAGCTTACTTCATACAGGGCGTCGGGAAAGCCACCGAAGTCATACATCGTGTCAGGCTCTTCGGTACTACTCAGGGTAGGCTCGTCGGCCAGCCAGTGTGCAGAAATAACTAACACTGCACGGGGTACCGGCAGCGATTCACCCAATCGATTGAGGTGTTGAGTAAAAGGGTTATCTCTTAGTACATTCATCGGAGAACCGTGGCCTATAAACAGAACCGGCATCTTTGTTGTACTGGCATATGCAGTTCCGCCTAAGCTGTGAGCCGCCATAATCGACATAACGGCTTTCAGCAGGTCTCTACGCTTCATTCAAAAACACCTCAACAATATCTTAGATATAATGATGGATAAGGGTACCGTTAAAAACAAGCACACGATCCCTTTTCTTATCAACATCTGAGTAGCACCGCTTTACCTGGCCACCCTTGCTTTACCCTTTATTATCCGAATATGCGTGAAATATTCATAAACGATGACAAACAAGTAAAAATCCAGCATAACAACACCGAATTTCACCTCTAAAATACGCCGATATGGGGTAATAATGCGTTAGTTTTGGCCTCCGGGACTGCGACCAGAACCAGTGAGTTCCACTTAAAGATCGTACTGTTTAGTCGTTATATGAAGATCTGGAAGACCATATCTAAAAAATTCTACCCCCCAGACAACCCGTCCTGCTTTACCATTTTTCGGCCCCGCGTTCTCACCCTGTAAGCATAAATCTTTGGGATAATAAGCTGTTGTTTCTTCAACAAGCTCATTTTCTTCTGTAATCAAACCGACAACATAATCACAGTCAG
>JAIBCZ010000258.1 GCA_024679645.1 Amphritea sp. | reverse complement strand
TCCCCTTGTGTTTTTGGCAGATAAGCCAGAGGCTTAACAGGGCAGCTTGTGGCTGTCCGTTACATCTTTGCGTAAGCCTTTTTAATTTTTTATTCCGCGGGGCATTATACGTTAAAAAATTACCAATACTGAAGTAGTAAGACAGACTCTGATGGGAAGTATCGACTAAATGATAGTGTCGCTGTAGTTTTATTACCGCACTGCAGCATAAAATTTAGCGTTTTATGGCTTGATAAGAAAAAAAGAGATCCGAAGATCTCTTTTTGAAAGTTAAGCCGGATTAGCGTGTTGGGAGAACTGCTTTCAGTTTGTTATGCATATCCAGCAGCGTTTTCTCGGTTGTGTCCCAATCAATGCAGGCGTCAGTGATTGATACGCCATACTGAAGATCTGCAGGGTCTGCAGTCATCTTCTGGTTACCCCAGCCCAGGTTAGATTCAACCATCAGGCCGATGATGGATTTGTTGCCATCAATAATCTGATTAGTCACGTTTTCCATGACCAGCGGTTGCAGCGCCGGATCCTTATTGGAGTTAGCATGGCTGCAGTCGATCATAACGTTTTTCTGCAGACCCGCTTTATCTAATGTCTGCTCACAAATGGCGACATTAACGGAGTCATAATTTGGTTTGCCATTTCCGCCACGAAGAACAACGTGGCCGTACTTATTGCCTTTGGTGCGGACGATAGAGCACTGACCTTCTTCGTTAATACCGAGAAAATTATGCGGGTGGGAAACTGATTCCAAAGCGTTGATCGCAACGGTCAGGCCTCCGTCTGTACCATTCTTGAAGCCGACAGCGCCGGAAAGGCCACTGGACATTTCACGGTGTGTCTGAGATTCAGTTGTACGGGCACCAATCGCCGACCAGGCGATCAGATCTTGCAGATATTGCGGCGAGATTGGGTCTAATGCTTCAGTTGCAAGGGGTAGTCCGGCTTCTGATAGCTGAATCAGCAGTTCACGGCCTATATGCAAGCCCTCTTCGATCTCAAAGGAGTCATTCATATGTGGATCGTTGATCAAGCCTTTCCAGCCAACAGTGGTGCGGGGCTTCTCAAAATAGACGCGCATAACCAGATAAAGAGTGTCTTGTACTTGTGCAGCAAGCTGCTTGAGCTTCTGGCCATACTCGATTGCCGCTTTGGTGTCATGGATAGAGCAGGGGCCTACCACAACAAACAAACGCTTATCTTCACCCTTAAGGATGTTCTTTATTACCTGGCGACCTTCCATAACAGTAGCTGTTGCAGATTCCGACAGGGGAAGCTTAGTTTTTAGCTGGTCAGGTGTGACCAGAACCGTATTACTCTCAATATTGAGGTTTTCGACTCGGTTATCAGACATCTCAATTTCCTAAAGTGCACAGCCTTTACTCTGTACACCCGTTAGCGCGTTCGTAAAGGAGGTACTTTGTACCATATTAAACGCAAAGGTTTAAGTGATCAGATGATACAATCGTCTTAAAGCTATTGATCTTTTATATTACTTAAGGTTATTAAGATATATAAATAAGTTTGTTCGGCCGTCTTTTGCACTGTTTATCGAACTCCTTTGATAGATTGCTGTCCATAAAGCTGTCTGATATTGCTTATAATTTAAGGGGTTACCGTGCCTGTAGTTTTACACCGTCTTACAGTTTCTATGATAGTAGTGTTGATGCTCGCACTGCTGCAGATCAGCTCGCCAGCCAGGGCGGGGCTGTTTGATAACGCCAATCCTTTTTCTTCGCAGGAAGGGCCGCTTCCGGTTGAGCAGGCGTTTGTTTTTGATTCTGAGCAGAATAACGGCAGTCTTAAACTGATCTGGACAATTCCGGATGACTATTATCTTTATCGTGACAAAATTAAGTTAAGTTACGGCTCAGAAATAAAAGAGCTGAGTCGTGATTATTCGCCAGCTACTGAGAAGCAAGATCCCCTCTTTGGTAAGGTCTGGGTTTTCCATAATCAGGCTGTTGTTAATGTTGCGCTTTCGAGTACTACCGGTCAGCCGACAGACTCAGAGGTAACCATTAATTATCAGGGTTGCTGGGAGGGCGGAATTTGCTATCCGCCGGTAACTAAGACAATCAGTCTGAATCAGGTATCGCCACAAACTCAGCCCGTCAGCACCACCGGGTCTAGCGAGAATGCTTCCGGGCTAATGCCAGCACAAATTAGTCAGTCTGCTCCTGTCCAGCTGAGTGAACAGGATCGGTTTGCGGCGCTTATTTCCGGCAGTAGCCTGTTTCTGACCCTTGGTGCTTTCTTTGTCGCCGGGCTCGCATTGGCGCTTACACCCTGTGTGTTCCCAATGATTCCGATTCTCTCCAGCATCATTGCGGGTCATGGGCACAAGACCACCGCCGCTCATGGTTTTATGCTATCGGTGGTTTATGTCTTGGCGGTATCGTTAACCTACACCGTTGCCGGTGTAATAGCAGGCTTGTTTGGTGAAAACTTACAGGCAGCGTTTCAGAATGTTTGGATTATCAGCTTCTTCAGTTTTATTTTTGTTTTACTTTCCTTATCGATGTTTGGGTTCTATGAGCTTCAGCTGCCGTCCGCTTTGCAGAGCCGTTTAAACAACCTCAGCAGTAGCCAGAAAGGCGGCACAGTGATGGGTGTTGCGATAATGGGGTTCTTGTCGGCGTTGATTGTGGGGCCTTGTATGGCCGCACCATTAGCCGGTGCGCTGATCTATATAGGCCAGAGTGGCGACCCGCTTCTGGGTGGAGCTGCATTGTTCAGCCTGAGTATTGGCATGGGTGTCCCACTGTTGGTGATCGGCGCTTCAGCGGGTAAATTGTTACCTAAAGCCGGTGCCTGGATGGAAAGCGTCAAAGCGGGTTTTGGTGTGATGTTACTGTTACTGGCAGTCTGGATGTTGGACAGGGTTATTGCCGACGATATCGCGTTGCTACTTTACGCTGTCATCTTGCTAGTGACCGCTGTACATATGAAAGCGCTGGACCGATTAAAAGATAAAGCCGCCGGTTGGAGCTACTTTTGGAAAGGGATCGGCGTTGTATTACTGCTATATGGCGGCGTTTTGTTTGTCGGTGGCTTGACCGGCGGGAAAAGCTTATTACAACCGCTGAAAGGCATCGCTGGTGGTCAGATTCAGGCTTCTTCGGAGATGGTTTTTGCTCGGGTGACCAGTAAACAACAACTTGATCAATTGCTCGATGAGGCTAAATCTAAACAGCAGCCGGTAATGCTGGATTTCTATGCCGACTGGTGTATTTCCTGTGTTGAACTGGACTATGTAACTTTTGCGGATAGCAGAGTCCAGGCAGGGCTGAGCGGGTTTTCACGTATAAAGGT
>JAIBCZ010000207.1 GCA_024679645.1 Amphritea sp. | reverse complement strand
GCACTGTAAAGCAGGGTCTGGCGATCACCTTTGCGTGGTGTGTGACGAATAATCGTCCGTACATCCGGAATAAAGCCCATACTCAGCATACGATCTGCTTCATCCAGAACTAATACTTCAACATCACCAAGATCAACCGAAGAAGAACGGACAAAATCAATCAGTCGTCCAGGTGTTGCAACAATAATGTCAACAGGCCGCACCGCAAGTTGCTTTCGCTGTTTCTCGTAATCCATGCCGCCTACCAGCGCGACCACACTGATGTCAGCATATTTACCCGTCTCTTCTGCATCAGACGCTATCTGTAGCGCCAGTTCACGGGTAGGTGCAATAATAAGAGCCCGGGGAACCCCTTTAGCAGGCTTATGCTCAAGCGGGTAATCCAGTAAGTCGGTAATAATACTAATCAGAAACGCGGCAGTTTTGCCTGTACCGGTCTGGGCTTTGCCAATCATGTCTCTGCCTTCAAGGGACTCAATCAAGGTTGCAGACTGAATATCAGAGCAGTATTTAAAATTAAGATCTGCTATCGCATGCATAACGGCATCAGGCAGGTCAAAATCATGAAAGCGCTGTTTTCCTTCAACGGGTTCTACCGGAAACTGATCACGACTCCAGGTTTCGGCGGGTTTAGGCTGAGCAGCCGAACGTTTCTTCGTTGAACGAGCACCCTCTGACACGGGCTTGTCTTTAGTCATTCGTTGAGACCTTTTTTCCTTAGGAACTGCAGGAGCTTCTTTAGTCGAAGCCGCCACAGACTCGGTAACAGCCGGCACATTATCATCTGAACGCTTGAATATTTTTTTTAACAAAGTCATACCTTATTCGTATCGACGAACGGTTAGCTAATATTTCTTCGAAATGGTGGTAAAGAATCCAGCAACTGACGACCGTAACGCCGGGTTACTACACGCCTGTCTAACAGTACGATCCGCCCCTTGTCCTGTTCCGTTCGCAACAATCGCCCAGCGGCCTGGGTCAACCTTACCGATGCCATCGGCACCGACCACTCCATAAAAGGGTTACCCCCACGCTGTTCTATCCACTCAGCCATGGTGGCATCAACCGGATCATCCGGCACACTGAAAGGAATCTTAGTAATAATAACTTCGGTGAGGTAATCACCGGGCAAATCAACCCCTTCAGTAAAAGAAGCAAGGCCAAAAATCACACTACCTCGCCCCTCATCAATCTCAATTTTATGACGTTTCAGTATTTCGTTCTTACTATAATCACCTTGCGACAAGACTCTATTGTTGAGCTTTTCGTCCAGACTGGCAAGCACTGATCGCATCTGACGCCATGAACTGAACAGTACCAGCGTACCCGTATCGGTTTTAATCTGAGAATTCAGATAATCTGTGACCGCCTGAGTATGGAGCTCAGGATCATTCGCCTCGACTTTCATCGGTGGCACATAGAGCTCCGCTGCCTGGTAGTGATCAAATGGACTGGCCAGGCTGAAACAGGGGGTCTCCTCCGGCAGGCCAAGATCTCCCAGCAAACGATCAAAGCGTCCCAACGCTGTCAAAGTAGCAGAGGTGACAACAGCAGCATAGCAATGCTGCCAAAGGTTCATTCTTAGCATTTCCGCAGCTGAAACAGGCGCTGTACTGCACTCAAAATCATATCCCTGACCGGTTTCAACAAGACTAATCCAGCGAGCTGTAGGTGTACTATTCTCAGCATCAGGATGCCCGATTGAGCGCCCAAGGCCTGTAATACCCTGCATCCGGGCCACCATCATACCTAACCGCGGATACCAACTTTCTGCCGGCTGACGATCAATACCTCCCTCCCCATCCAGAGATTCTTTAAGCAGGTCCAGAATCATCTCTAAGCGGGATGCCATTCTTGCAGCCAGGTTTTCAACCTGTAAGCCAAACTGTTTCACCGCCTCAGGAACAACACCACCGGTGTAACGGAAACGTTCTTTGGGTCTTTTAAACGACTCATCCAGGAGTACTGGCCTGATAAGCTCAGCCCAGTTATTTAACACAACTTGCAAATCTTCGGCAGGCTTTTGTAACTGCTTAACATAATCAGCAAGCAACTGTGGATTACCGGTCTGATCGAGCATCTTACCCAGTTGCTTTATATTACTCGCCAACCAGCGCTCAGTTGATTTAAGCCTGATATTGAAAGAAAAGTGCCCACTAGCCTTATCAGAAAGGTGATGACCTTCATCGAATATATAAATAGTTTCAGCCGGGTCAGGCAGAATAGCGCCGCCGCCTAACGCGAGATCAGCCAAAACGATATCGTGGTTAGCGATAACACATTCCACCTGATCGAGATCCTTACGTGCCTTGAAAAAACTGCAAGCTGAAAAATTACTGCAGCGGCGATTGGTACATTGAAGATGATCGCTGGTTAAGGGCCTCCAGTCTTCTTCGCTGATATCCTGACTCAGATTATCCCTATCTCCATCCCAACGACCTGCTGCAAACTCATTCAATAAACTTTTATAGAATTCGACCGTATCCGTATCTAACCGTAGCGCCAACTCATCTTCATATAGCGCCTGCTGCCCGGTTGAGCCGTTGGCATCAAGATGCTGTTCTGCTTTACTGATACAAAAATATCGCCCCCGGCCTTTTGCCAGACCAAAAGTAACCGAAAGGCCTGCATGCTCAGCCACTTCGGGCAGATCTTTATTAAGCAGCTGCTCCTGCAGAGCAACCGTTGCTGTGGAAAGGACCACTTTCTTACCTTTCGCCTTCGCAATAGGTAAGACTGCCAATAAATAGCCGATGGTTTTACCCGTACCTGTACCCGCTTCAATAACACTGATGTGTTTCTCACCAAGACGATGAGATTTCTCATCTTCAAGAATAGCACCAAGTACCTTAGCGACCTCGGCAATCATCTGCTTCTGGCCCATACGTGGTTTCAGCTGACGACTGTCTAAAAAGCGCCGGTACGCTCCCTGTATCTCTTTTTTTATCTCTTCTGAAAGCACCTAACCGCCCTAATACGCTTTAACCACGTGCATTCTAGCAATAATACTGGATAAATAGACAGAAAAAAGTTTACAAAGCCAAAATACTGTATATAGTTACAGCTACTGGATAAAAAAACAGAGTTCATCATGAAACTGACACAACGCCAAACAGATGTACTTGAATGCATTAAACATTGCATCAGCACTACCGGCTATCCGCCTACCCGTGCTGATATCGCCAAAGCGCTGGGATTTAAATCAGCTAACGCTGCTGAAGAGCATCTTAAGGCCCTTGCTCGTAAAGGTGCCATTGAGATGATCCCAGGCACTTCTCGGGGAATCCGTATACCGGGGTTTGATGATGAAGAGCCTGGCCTACCCATCGTCGGCCAGGTCGCTGCAGGTGAGCCAATTCTGGCACAGGAGAATGTTGAAGACAGAATAACAATCGCTTCAGACTTCTTTCATCCTCCCGCTGATTATCTGCTGAAAGTACGTGGCGCCAGCATGAAAGATGTCGGCATTATGGACGGTGATTTGCTAGCTGTACACCAGTGCAAGAGCGCTAAAGATGGCGAAATTGTTGTCGCCAGAATAGAAAACGACGTCACTGTAAAACGCTTTAAACGCGAAGGTAACACCGTATACCTAATCGCAGAAAACGAAGAGTTCGAGCCCATTGTAGTGGACCTGCAAGAACAGGAACTAGCAATCGAAGGCCTTGGGGTCGGAGTTATCAGAAGAGGACAGTAATCATGTTGCAAGCAGTTAGCAGACTCAACCGTTCAGAACCCGTTCTACCCAGTTTAATCCGTCCGATTGCCCCGCAGTCTGATCATTCAGGACTCGCTGGCAAAGTGACTGAAATCGTTCTGCAAAACAGTGATTTTGATCAGATGACCATGCTGCTGCCATTGCTTGCACAACTCAGTAACGATGATCGATGGTTTGCCTGGATTGCGCCACCGACAACACTGCCTAAAGACCTTCTCGAAGCGGCTGGCATTGACTTAAATAAAGTCATGCTACTTCAGCCCGATCAGGGACATTCCACTTATCAACTGGCTTGTCAGGCGCTTAAGGCAGGCACATGTCACGCGGTCATTAGCTGGCCCGGAGCTCTCAGCAATGCAGAGCTTAGTGGACTCGAAGATGCCGCCGAGAATGGCCAAAGTCACGGAATAGTCATTCGCGATCGAAGGGCAGCTTAATAAAAAAAACAGCGCATCGGCGCTGTTTTTTTTAACACTATGATAAATACCCGCTAGTGAATAACATGATGCTGGGATTCATTTTCATCTTCAGACTCCGAGTCTAAAGATTCCGCAGCACCTGCCGCTTTAACGTTCAGATCAGAGATCATATGAATTCCTGCAGTCAACATTACTTTAGCGACATCAATACACTCATCATCCAATTGCGCCCTGACATCGTCAGAAAAACAGATCCGCATGATAGGCTC
>JAIBCZ010000226.1 GCA_024679645.1 Amphritea sp. | reverse complement strand
ACCCGGGCATTACGGAACATTCGCATCCAGGCACCATCCTCATCCCAGTGATCCGGAGCCCAACTGTTAGTAACACTACGGAAAACCCGCTCAGGATGCGGCATCATCAGTGTTACACGGCCATCAGCCGATGCAATACCCGTAATACCATCCGGAGAACCATTCGGGTTAGCCGGATAGGCTTCTGTTACCTTGCCAAAGTTATCCACATAGCGCAGCGCAACAGCACCGGAATTTTCCAGCTTCGTCAATTGCGACTGATCGGTAAACTCTGCACGCCCTTCGCCGTGCGCAACTGCAATTGGCATACGTGAACCGGCCATACCCTGCAGGAAGACAGAATTACTTTCTTGCACTTCAACCATCGCCACACGCGCTTCAAACTGCTCAGACATATTACGGACAAAATGCGGCCAGTGCTCAGCGCCTGGAATCAATTCATGTAAGTTAGACAACATCTGGCAGCCATTACAGATACCCAGCGCGAAAGTATCTTCCCGCTTAAAGAAAGCCTCAAACTGATTGCGCGCTCTGGCGTTAAACAGAATCGATTTAGCCCAACCTTCGCCTGCTCCCAATACGTCACCGTATGAGAAGCCTCCGCAAGCAACCAGACCTTTAAAGCGATTCAGCTCAATTCGACCTTCCAGAATATCACTCATGTGGACATCAATCGCGGCAAAGCCGGCACGATCAAAAGCAGCACCCATTTCGATCTGTCCGTTCACACCCTGTTCACGAATAATCGCCACTTCAGGACGCACGCCTGATTCAATCAATGCCGCCGCTAGGTTGTCATTCTGATCAAAACTTAACTCAACATTCAGACCCGGATTTTCCTTTTCCAGAAGAACATCGAATTCCTGCTGAGCGCATTCAGAGTTATCTCTAAGCGCCTGCATGCGGTATGAGGTTTCAGCCCACCAGCGCTGTAGCTGAATACGTGATTCAGCATAGATCTCTTCATCATCAAAATGGATTCGCAACTCATCATCCAGATTCAGCGAGCCGATGACTTTTGTAATCTCACCCAAACCCGCAGCATTAAGCTCAGTCAGCACTTTTTGCAAGTCATCCCGTTTCACCTGAACCACTGCGCCCAGTTCTTCAGCAAACAGGGCCGCGGTAAATTCTGTGCTATCGGCCGCCAACATATCCAGATTTATATCAACACCGGCATGTCCGGCAAATGCCATCTCAGCAACAGTGGCAAACAATCCACCATCTGAACGGTCATGATACGCCAGCAACAGGTCCTGCTTGTTTAACTCCTGAATTGCACCGAAGAAAGCCACCAGCTGACCAGCTTCATCAACATCAGGCACATCCCGGCCCACTTCGTTATAAACCTGAGCCAGAGCTGACAGACCCAAACGATTCTTACCATTACCCAGATCTAATAAGATCAGGTCAGTTTCACCCTGATCAGTACGCAGCTGAGGTGTCAAAGTCTTACGCACATCCGTTACCGGCGCAAAGCCGGTAATAATCAGCGAAGTGGGTGCCGTTACAGACTTATCTTCGTCGTTATCCTTCCAGACGGTCCGCATAGACATAGAGTCCTTGCCAACTGGAATGGTAATTCCCAGCTCAGGACAAAGCTCCATTCCGACCGCTTTAACAGTGTCATAGAGTTTTTCATCTTCGCCCGGGTGACCTGCAGCACACATCCAGTTAGCTGACAGTTTGATATCAATAATATCGTCAATCTGTACGCCAGCCAGGTTGGTTACTGTTTCACCCACCGCCATACGACCAGAAGCAGGAGAATCCACCAAAGCCAGCGGGGTACGCTCACCCATCGCCATCGCTTCACCGGCATAAGTATCAAATGAAGCCGTAGTCACCGCACAATCGGCTACTGGAACCTGCCAGGGCCCTACCATCTGATCACGGGCTACCTGACCGGTAATCGACCGATCACCAATCGTAATCAGGAAAGATTTCGAAGCAACGGCCGGCAACTTCAAGACCCGCTCAGCGGCATCTTTCAGATCAATAGTCGTTGCATCAAATGCTGAAACTTCATAGCTAATCCGCTCGACGGTGCGGTGCATCTTTGGTGGCTTACCAAACAATACACTCATCGGCAGATCAACCGGCTTATTCTGGAAATGGGTATCGCCCAGCGTCAGGTGCTCTTCTTCAATCGCAGTACCCACCACAGCGTACGGACAGCGTTCACGGGCACAGATAGCTTCGAAGCGCTCCATGTTTTCTGGATCCACCGCCAGAACATACCGCTCCTGGGCTTCGTTGCACCAGATCGCCAATGGAGACATGCCTGGCTCATCATTGTTCACGTTACGCAGCTCAAAATCACCGCCGCAACCACCGTCTTTTACCAGTTCAGGGAAGGCATTTGATAAACCACCGGCACCCACATCATGAATAAAAGCGATAGGGTTAGCACCGCCTTGTTGCCAGCACTGATCGATAACTTCCTGGCAACGACGTTCCAGCTCAGGGTTATCCCGCTGTACCGATGCAAAATCAAGATCGGCGGAGGATGTACCGGATGACATAGATGAAGCGGCACCACCACCCAGGCCGATCTGCATAGCAGGCCCACCCAGACAAATGAGTTTTGCACCTGCAGAGATCTGCCCTTTATCTACATGATCAGTTTTAATATTGCCGTAACCGCCCGCAATCATGATCGGTTTATGATAACCGCGCATCTCTTCACCGGCAGCACCATTAACCTTCTGTTCAAAGGTACGGAAATAACCGTTCAGCGCAGGACGACCAAATTCATTATTGAATGCGGCACCACCTATCGGGCCTTCCAGCATAATATCCAGTGCTGAAACAATTCGTTCAGGCTTACCATAATCAGACTCCCAAGGCTGAACAAAGCCTGGAATCTTAAGGTCAGACACTGTAAAACCAGTCAGGCCCGCCTTCGGCTTTGACCCTTTGCCGGTTGCTCCTTCATCTCTAATTTCACCACCGGAACCGGTAGCTGCACCCGAATGAGGTGCTATAGCTGTTGGATGGTTATGGGTTTCAACCTTAATCAGGATCTCAATGCTTTCCTGATTGTAGCCATACTCTTTAGTCACAGGGTTGGGGTAAAAGCGCCCTGCTTCTGAACCGACCATGACCGCAGCATTATCAGAGTAAGCAGACAGGATGTTCTCACCACCCAGCTCATTGGTGTTACGGATCATGGCAAACAGAGATTTATCCTGCGCCTCGCCATCAATATCCCATGATGCATTAAAGATCTTATGACGGCAGTGCTCAGAGTTTGCCTGAGCGAACATCATCAACTCAACATCGGCAGGATTACGGCCAAGCGCGATAAAACTATCTACCAGATAGTCAATCTCATCATCGGCTAATGCCATACCCAGTGCAGTATTTGCTTCTACCAACGCCTCACGACCACCCGACAGGATATCAACCAACGTCAGTGGCGCCGGCTGATCTTCACGGAATAACTGTGAAGCGTCATCAACCGCATTCAGTACAGCTTCAACCATACGATCGTGTAGTTCAGCTTTCAGCTGATCCAGCTCTGCATCCGTCAGCGACTGAGAAGACTGCACAAAATAGGCAGTTCCACGCTCCAGGCGTTTAATGCTCTGTAAGCCACAGTTCCGGGCAATGTCGGTCGCTTTTGAAGACCAGGGAGATATCGTACCCGGACGCGGTACAACTAAAATCAATTGACCTGAAGGCTCTTCCACTTTAGCGTTAGGGCCGTAGCAAAGAATACGCTCCAACGTGGTCTGCTCCTGGTCAGACAGATTAGTTTCCAGGTCAGCGAAATGCATGAACTCACCGTAAACACCGGTGACATGGGCAATTCGGGATTTCAGGACAGACAGCAGCTTATCGTGACGAAAAGCAGAAAGAGCAGGCGCTCCACGCAGTACCAGCATGT
Organism: Amphritea sp.; assembly: GCA_024679645.1. Classification (GTDB taxonomy): domain Bacteria; phylum Pseudomonadota; class Gammaproteobacteria; order Pseudomonadales; family Balneatricaceae; genus Amphritea. Next base: position 170 of record JAIBCZ010000226.1, on the reverse strand, counting down.
TAGTTTCAAGCCTCTTGAGTATGCCTAACAGATAGGTGTTATGTAGGAGAAAAGTAAGGCCGAATTTTACTGAAATAGCGGATTAGTTACCAGAAAAAGCCCCATTTTCTTATGCGAATAAATATATTTCACGTTAAAGAGCTACTTTTCCTACTGATCACGGTGTCTTT
>JAIBCZ010000253.1 GCA_024679645.1 Amphritea sp. | reverse complement strand
TGAATCCGGTCTGCTGCAGTGCACGTCGACATTTAATAGCCAAAGTATCGACTACTGCTTCTTCAAACGCTGCCGCGATGTCGCAACGATCCGTTTCTGACAGCACACCCTCCACTTTTAATTTATTAGCGGTATTCAACGTGAAGGTTTTCAGGCCACTAAAACTGAAATCAACACCGGGACGATCTGTCATTGGCCGTGGAAAGCGAAACCGTTTACGATCACCTTTTTCAGCAAGCCGGGCAACCTCTGGCCCACCCGGGTAATCCAGCCCCAGCATTTTAGCCGCTTTATCAAAGGCCTCGCCAGCGGCGTCGTCCAATGACTCTCCCAACAAACGATACTCGCCAATCCCCTCGACCTGAACCAACTGCGTATGACCGCCGGACACTAACAACGCCACAAAAGGGAACGCTGGCGGCTGTTCTTCGAGCATCGGCGCTAACAGATGTCCTTCCATATGATGCACCCCAATGGCAGGAACACCCCAGGCCAGCGCCATCGCCCTGCCGGTAGATGCTCCTACCATCAAGGCGCCAATCAAACCAGGACCGGCAGTATACGCAACCGCGTCTATCTGCTCAGCAGTCGTCCCGGATGAAAGCAGCACCTCATTTACCAATGGCAACAGCTTACGTACGTGATCTCTCGAGGCCAGCTCAGGGACCACACCGCCATATTCAGCATGCACCGCTACCTGGCTATACAGAGCATCACCCATTAGCCCAGCCTCACTATCATAAATAGCCACACCGGTTTCATCACAGGAGGTTTCGATTCCTAACACGCGCATTGGTTACTGTTCTCACTATAAATACAGAAAGAAGTCAGCGATTCAAATCGCTGAGTCATTAGAAGGGCGCCATTATCCTTCAATTTAACAATCATTTCATCGTATTTAGGCTTTACACTGCAGTTCCATAAGAATAAAATACCGGCCCTTATTGGCAAGCTGAGTCTAAACTCAGTGGAACAGACATCAAATATTCTTAAAGGACAGGTATTTATATGCCAGCAGTTAAAGTTAAAGAAAACGAGCCATTTGACGTTGCTCTACGTCGTTTCAAGCGTTCTTGCGAAAAAGCCGGTGTACTGGCTGAAGTTCGTCGTCGTGAATTCTACGAGAAGCCAACTTCTATCCGTAAACGCAAGGCTGCTGCTGCTGTTAAGCGTCACCTGAAGAAAGTTCAGCGCGAAAACCAGCGTCGCGTTCGTCTGTACTAAGATCTTCACTACGCATTAAACAGCCCTAAGAGCCAGGAGAGCGGAATGTCTGAACTGAAGCAACGCCTCAGTGATGAGATGAAAGCAGCCATGCGCGCTAAAGAAAAAGCACGCCTTGGCACTATCCGCATGATTCTGGCTGAGCTCAAACGCATCGAAGTCGATGAGCGTATTGAGCTGGATGATGCCCGCGTACTCGCGACGCTGGATAAAATGCAAAAACAGCGCCGCGATTCGATCGAGCAGTTCAATGCTGCAAGTCGAGATGATCTGGCCGATATTGAGCAACAGGAGCTTCTTGTCATCAAGGAGTTCCTGCCTCAACCTCTTACCGAAGCCGAACTTACCTCTATTGTGAATACCGCTGTGGCCGACTCTGGCGCACAAGGCATGCAAGAGATGGGCAAAGTAATGGCCCTGGTTAAGCCTCAGGTGCAAGGCCGCGCCGATATGGGGGCTATTAGCCAACTCGTCAAAAACCGCCTGAATAGTTAAACTAACTGCTGGACCCTCATAATCAGCAGGTAGCTACTCATTATGGCTGGACGCATTCCACAAGCCTTTATCGATGACCTTCTCGCTCGCGTCAATGTACTTGATATCGTTGAAGCCCGCGTAAAGCTTAAGCGTACCGGGAAAAACTACTCTGGCCTATGCCCTTTCCATAAAGAGAAATCACCCTCTTTTACTGTTAATAACGAAAAACAGTTTTATTACTGCTTTGGCTGTGGCGCCGGAGGCAATTCACTCGGCTTCCTGATGGAGCATGATCGCCTGAGCTTCCCCGAAGCCGTCGAAGAGCTTGCCAAACTGGCCGGCATTGATATGCCCAAACAAGAAGGGCCAGTAGATCATCAACGCGAACAGCGAATCAAAGACATCTACGCACTACTGGAAGATGCATCAGCATATTATCAGCAACAATTACGCGAGCACCCAAATAAAGCGACCGCCGTAGACTACTTAAAAGACCGCGGACTAACCGGGCAAATTGCCGCCCGTTTCGGCATAGGCTACGCCCCCCCTGGCTGGGATAACCTGCTAAAAAAGCTTGCTAAAGACGACGCTGCCAAGCAACGGCTTGAGCAGGCTGGCATGCTTATCAACAAAGAAGATACCGACCGGTTTTATGATCGCTTCAGGGAACGCATTATGTTTCCAATACGGGATAACCGGGGACGGGTAATCGCTTTTGGCGGCCGAGTCCTCGGAGATGAGAAACCAAAATACCTGAACTCCCCCGAAACCGACACCTTTCACAAAAGCCGCGAATTATATGGCTTGTACGAAGCACGAAAATTCAACCAAAGCCTTGATCGATTAATTATCGTCGAAGGCTATATGGATGTTGTCGGCTTAGCGCAATACGGTATCGGTTATGCCGTAGCAACACTGGGCACCGCCACCACAGCCCAACACCTGGAACGACTGTTAAAAATGGTCCCCGAGGTAATTTTCTGTTTCGACGGTGATCAGGCTGGCAGAAAAGCAGCCAAGCGCGCGCTTGATACAACCATGCCGGTCATTACCGACGGCAAGCAAGCACGATTCCTTTTCCTGCCTGACGGTGAGGATCCTGATAGCCTGGTTCGACAAGAAGGCTGCGACCTATTCGAACAACGCATCCGCGAAGCTCTTCCGCTATCTGACTTCTTTTTCAAGACACTCGAAGAAGGCGCTGACATGAGCTCGCTGGACGGACGCGCCCGATTCAGCAATGAAGCACTGCCACTGATTGACCAGATGCAACCCAGCATTCTTAAGCAGATGATGCAGGAGAAAATATCCGAGCTGACCGGACTCAGCCTGGAACAACTCATCAGCGTCAACAATCTGCAGGACGCGACCAGCCCGCCGCCCGCCACAGAGCCGGACTATTATCCAGCAGAATCAGCCTACCAAGAAGACGGATACTTCGAATATCAGCCCGAACACTCCCATCAGGATTTCAGGACCACGAAGCAGAACAGCTTTAACAAAAAAGACCAGAGATTCAGCAAAGGAAATAAAAAGCCCCGCCCCGCACCTCCCGGTGGTTCAGCAGTACATATAAATCCCAGCAGCACTGCTGTTTCTATCTTACTTCACATCCCAACACTGGCCACTCAGTGCAACGATCTTGCCATGCTTGCTGACTCTGACGACACCGCAGAGCAACTGCTTTATCAACTTAGCCTGTATCTACAAGAAAATCCCGGCATGACCCCCGGCATCCTTGCTGTGGACTGGCAGGAAAACGATCTGT
>JAIBCZ010000027.1 GCA_024679645.1 Amphritea sp. | reverse complement strand
TTATCTTTTAAACTAAACGGTTGTTTGTATAAATACATATCATATAACTGTTATTTATTGGTAGGCTTAACTTAAGGATTAAAGCGCTTAGGGATATAGAGGCTAGGATGACGCAAATTAAGTGGTCTTTTGCGGTTATTACCAATTTATTAATAAGTATTGTCGTCGTTGGTGGGTCCTGGCTGATGACGCAAAGTGATCTTCAGCGTTCCGCATATGAAGTTGCTCGTATTAAGGGTGACTCACTTTTCCACCTCATAAAAACTACCCGAAGCTGGAATTCTTCACACGGTGGAGTATATGTGCCCGTCACCGTGGGCACCCAGCCGAATGTCTACCTGGATACAGTTGATCGAGATGTGACTGATTCTCTTGGGCGTAAGCTGACAAAAGTAAACCCTGCATACATGCTACGTCAGATTTCAGATCAACTGGAAGGGGGGGATGTTGAAATTCGTTTAGCGAGTCTTCAGCCAATCCATTTGTTGAATGCCGCCGATGAGTGGGAAAAGAAAATGCTCCCGCTTTTTGAGGATGGACAGCGTGATAGCATTGTTTCGCTAGAAGGTGACACGTTCAGATTTATTGCGCCCTTACCATTAGAGCAAAGCTGTCTTTCTTGTCATCAGAACGATAAGTATCAATTAGGGGAGGTTAGCGGAGGTATCAGTATCAGTTTTCCTGCTCAGCAAATAGCTCAGTTGGTCGATGGTTTGGTCGCCCAGTCTAAGAATAGATATTTACTTGTGTTTTGCTCAATCTTTCTGCTGGGTATGGGCATGTTCCTATTAGCAAGTTTTCTCTCAAAAAAGCTGGCGAACAGCGCTGATTATGCATCGGAACTCTTACAGTTAGCCAACCTTGATAGCCTAACCGGCGTGCTCAATCACCGTGCGTTTATTGAGAACTCAGAGTTAGAATTCAAGCGTTCTCAACGGCGGGGTAGTGAGTTATCTATTCTTATGCTTGATTTGGACCACTTTAAAAAAGTTAATGATACGCATGGTCATCAAGCTGGGGACGAAGTATTAATCTCTATTGTGGATCAGATTAGGTTTAATCTGCGTGATAGCGACGTGCTAGGTCGATGGGGCGGTGAGGAGTTTTGTATTTTGTTACCTGATACCAGTGAGAAATCGGCCTATCAAATTGCAGAGCGAATTCGCATAACGATTGAAAAAATGACATTAAACCTAGTGCAGGATCATAGCGAAGAAAATATTTCTATAACGGTTAGTATCGGGAGCGCTGAACGCAAGAAATCCCAATCATCTGTCGTCAGTGAGCAAATTAAAAAGGCTGATCAGGCGCTCTATAAAGCAAAAAATGCAGGCCGAAATCAAACCTTAGTGTTTTACTAGTCGGTTGATTCCTTTAAGGCGGATGTCGCCTTGTAGACAGGCCCGGACTTTTTAGGTCTTCTAGCATCTATACTGAACTGATCTGGATAAGCGGGATCGAATGATAAATACCTGCAATTCACTACAATCTAATCCACAAGGGCGAGGTGTTACTGATATCGCCGTAGAAGTTGACATTGATCTGGTTAAGGAAAAACTACAAGCGCTTTGCTGAGACCCTTTTGTAGTGTTCTTTTTAGAGGAGAGATAGCTATTTGTTAAGCGACCTTGCACAAGCGCAGATCGCTTAGATATTTCAATGCCACAGTGACTAACTGGGGCATAGTTCTATTAAGCAGAATCACTTGAAAGCAGCACTGCTTTACCCCCCGGGTAAATGACTCAACATTGCCCGGCGAAGTCTATCGACGGCTTCAACAACCATGCTTCGGGTACAACCGAAATTTAGCCGCATAAAACGGTCATCGCCGAAATCTCTGCCCGGTGACATACCAACCCCTGCTTGTTCAAAAAAGTGAGCAGGGTTTTCCAGTTTAGCGGCGGACACATCGATCCAGGCCAGGTAAGTGGCTTCCACCTGATTGAGTTTTAATCCGGGGATTTGATTGATCTCTTTGACCAGGTAGTCCCGGTTGCCCTTGAGATAGTCCAGTTGTTGTTGGTGCCAGTCTCCACCCTCTTTGTAGGCGGCCAGCGTGGCGGTATAACCGAGCAGGTTTACATCAGGTACTATCCCCTTACGTACCTGCTGGAACTGTTTGCGTAGCGTTGCATCGGGGATAATTGCAAAAGAGCAGCCTAATCCGGCGATGTTAAAGGTTTTACTCGGCGCCATCAGTGTGATCGTTCTGGCCGCTATCTCAGTGTTCAGTGATGCCAGGGGGATGTGCTGGAGTCCGGGTTCCAGAATCAGGTCACAGTGAATCTCATCGGAGCAGACGGTCAGGTTATGTTTGAGGCAGATATCACTCAGTTGTTCGAGTTCCGTTTGTGTATAGACGGTTCCTCCCGGGTTGTGGGGGTTGCAGAACAATAGCAGGGAGGTGTTCTCGTTAATAGAATTTTCCAGCGCCTCAAAGTCGATCAGCCAGCGTTGCTCCCGCTCTACCATCGGGATACTAATTAGTCTTCGGTCAGAGAGTCGTGGGGCTGACATAAAGGGGGGATAGACCGGCTTAGCTGTTGCTACTTCACTTTGACTGACCCCGGCACTGCGACAAGCCAGATTGAGGCCACACACCAGGCCGGGTAACCAAACTAACCAATCAGCCTGAATCGTCCAGTTGTATAGCGACTGCATCCGCTCGATAACCAACTGATTGAGTTCGGCCGGTGTATTGGTGTAGCCGAAAATGCCATGATCAACCCGCGCTTGTAACGCTTCAATCACCGCCGGAGGTGCCATAAAGTCGGTATCAGCCACCCACATAGGCAGAATATCGCTATCGCGGTATTTTTCCCATTTCTGGCTGAAGGTGGTGTGGCGGTCGATCGGTTGATCGAAACGATCACTATTCATTGGCTGAGTCCCTTTAATTTAGCGGCTAACAGACAGATATTTGTACGTCATTAAGTTGCAAATAGCCATCAGGAAGTTATATTAAGCGGTAATAGGTAATATAGCGGCTATCGTCAATATTTCAGATATTTTTCGACTTCTATCGGCGCATAATAGCTCACTTGCCATGCTCTTTTTTGGCAAGTTATTACAGTCTTTTCGCGGCACCAAAGCAGTGTCAGCCAATCAGTTTCTGGAGTCTGGTCATGACCGATAATAACCGTGTAATTATTTTTGATACAACTTTGCGTGATGGTGAGCAGAGCCCGGGCGCATCGATGACCCGTGAAGAGAAACTGCGCATTGCTAAACAGCTTGAAAAGATGCGGGTTGATGTGATTGAAGCGGGTTTTGCTATCGCTTCGCCGGGTGATTTTGAATCGGTTAAAGCGATCGCTGATACGATTCAGGACAGTACAATCTGTTCGCTTTCACGCGCACTTGATGCTGATATTGATCGTGCGGGTGAGGCGTTGGTGAATGCAAATTCAGGGCGTATACATACCTTTATTGCTACTTCGCCTATTCATATGAAGTATAAGCTGCAGATGGATCCTGACAAAGTCGTTGAGCAGGCAGTCTATGCGGTTAAACGGGCGCGTAACCTGATTAGTGATGTGGAATTTTCACTGGAAGACGCGAGTCGTTCTGAACAGGATTTCATGTGTCGTATCATCGAGAAAGTGATTGATGCCGGTGCCCGCACTATTAATATCCCGGATACCGTTGGTTATGCGGTTCCGGAGGAGTTCGGTTATACCATTAAACAGTTGCTGGAGAGGATTCCCAACGCGGATAAAGCCATTTTCTCTGTTCATTGTCACAACGACCTGGGACTGGCCGTTGCTAACTCACTATCGGCGGTCAGTTTCGGTGCCCGTCAGGTAGAGTGTACGATTAATGGCCTGGGAGAGCGTGCAGGCAATGCTTCGTTAGAAGAAGTTGTGATGGCACTTCGTACCCGTCAGGATGTGTTAGGCCTGCATACCGGTATTGATACCACTCAGATCGTTCCTGCATCCCGACTGGTTTCCAGTGTTACCGGCTTCCCTGTACAGCCTAACAAAGCGATTGTCGGTGCTAACGCCTTTGCTCACGAATCCGGTATTCATCAGGATGGTGTGCTGAAACATCGTGAAACCTATGAAATTATGACCGCTCAGGATGTTGGCTGGAATGCGAACAAGATGGTGATGGGCAAGCACTCGGGTCGTAGCGCTTTCCGTGCCCGTCTGGAAGAGTTGGGCACAACCTTTGAATCGGATGCTGAACTAAATACTGCGTTTGCTCGCTTTAAAGATCTGGCGGATAAGAAACACGAGATCTTCGATGAAGACTTGCAGGCGCTGGTGAGTGATACCCGGGCTTCACATTACGAAAAATTTAAGCTGAGTAGCTTGTCGGTGACATCGCAAACAGGCGAAACGCCGGTTGCTAAGGTGACAGTATCCATGAGCGATGTTGAGCAGATCGCCGAAGCCGATGGTAGTGGCCCGGTTGATGCCGCATTCAAGGCAATTGAATCGATTGTGCAGTCCGAGGCAACACTGGAGCTGTATTCGGTGAATGCTATTACCAGTGGTACCGACTCTCAGGGTGAAGTGACGGTCAGACTGGAAAAAGGTGGGCGGATTGTCAATGGCCTGGGCGCAGATACTGATATCATTATCGCGTCGGCTAAAGCGTATATTCATGCACTGAATATGCTTGAGTCTACGGAAGAGAAAGCGCATCCACAGGTGTGAACGCGCTTTACTTAAGCTTATCGATTAAACAAAGGGCAACAGTATATGGAGCAGTCTCAGCGACATCAGTATCTGGAAACGATGGGTATTGCCAGCTGGCTGCCGCGCCGTCAGTTACCTGGTGCACGAGCCACTCCCGAATGGGTGTGGGAATACTGCTGGCCTGAAAATGAGTCTTCTCAAATACAAGGGAAGGACAATGGAAAGTCAGCCTCCTTCGTTCATCCAGCTGATCGTGCTATTGCGGCAAAACAAGCCCGGGCTGAGCTGAGTGCCAGCTTTGATGCGCCGGCCAAGGCAGCCCCGGAAAAAGTGGCTGCTGCGCCTGTTTCTAGTGAACCCAAACCGCTTCGCTCGTCTGAGTCCACGCCTAAGCCTGTCGCAGAAGTAGTCGAAAGGCTAACGGCCGCGACTCAGCATGAGGCAGTAGCGATTGAGCTGCCTGAGCCTACAGAGCAGACTGAACAGTCGCCCTTTAAACTGGCATTTATGGCTTATCAGGATTGTCTGGTCATAGATTCGCTGCCGCCGGTGTCTTCTGCAACCCGGCAAGGGAGCGGTCAGGCGGATGCTCATCATCAGATTCTATTGGATAAAATCCTTCGCTCTATAGGCTTTGTAGGCGGCAGTGCCGCTGATTATTACACGCTTCCCTGGCCGATGTTCGCCAGTAAATCACTGGATCAGGGCGCGGAGCAAGCACGTCTGACGGTGCAGCATAAGCTTAAGAAAAGCCTTGAGAAAACAGCGGTTAAAACAGTACTGCTACTGGGTGAGTCTGCTGCTCAGATGGTACTTGAGCGAGAAGAGCCTTTAGAGCAGCTCAGAGGTATGCTGTTCAGTCTGCGCTCCGATGTGAAAACGCTGGCCAGTGCAAGTCTGACGGAGATGATGATGCTGCCGGGCTGTAAACGAGAGGTCTGGAATGATCTCCAGCCGTTGCTGGATCATCTACAGCAACGATCCATTAATAATGACTGAAACCCTCCTGCGCCAGTTAGAGGTTGAAGACTTGTCTGCGCTAGCTGAGCTGGAAGCCTGCTGCTTTAATCCGCCATGGTCCGATAGTCAGCTACACTCGTATATAGTTGGAAAACGTTGCTTATCTGTTGGGCTATGGCAGGGTGGACGGCTAGACTGCTTTGCCCTGTTATCAACGGTATTAGATGAAGCTGAGTTACTGCAGTTAGCTGTACGCCCGGATTTTCGTGGGCGTGGGCTGGCAAAGCGGGTGCTGCAATGTGTCCATGATCAGCTGCGGCAGCGAGGCATTGTCCGAAATATGCTCGAAGTACGTAGTTCAAATGCGCCAGCGTTAAGCCTTTACCGGTCTCTAGGTTATCAACAAGAGGGTATACGAAAAGGCTATTATCCGACTGCGGATGGTCGGGAAGATGCTATTTTAATGAGCTGTAACAATCTTAAAGAGTCTTCTACAGAGTAGTATCAGCAGAGTTTCATCAACGGGTTCCGATATGAGTTTAACGATCGATCTGATCAGTGGCTTTTGGTTCTGGTTTGCCCAGGTGGGTTATTTTGCGCTGCTCGGGGCGGCGCTCTGGTTCGCCCCCTGGACGACGCTGTTCAGTAGTCGACAACTCCAGCATCTGTTTCTTGGTACGACTGTCGGTTTGATGCTGCTGTGGCAAATGCGCGCGGGGATATCTCCTGGGTTGGGTATACACTTTCTCGGTGTTACTGTGCTGACGCTGATGTTTGGCTGGGATCTGGCGATTCTTTCAGCAAGCCTGGCGCTGCTCGGTACAACGCTACTAGGACGCGAAGGGTGGGATGGCTTTGCTGTAAACGGACTTTGCACCGTCGTGATACCTGCGTTGGTAAGCTACGGCATATTACGATTGGTTGAGGCGAAACTCCCCGCTAATTTTTTTATCTATCTATTTCTTTGCGCTTTTTTAGGGGCCGGGGCTGCAACGCTCTGTGGCGGGCTGAGCATGAGTTTTCTTCTCTGGATCAGCGAGGCCTATAGCGGTGAGAAAATTTACCATGAGTATATCCAGATACTGCCATTGATTATGTTTCCTGAGGGACTTTTGAACGGCATTATTATGACCGGGATGATGGTCTTTTATCCTGACTGGATTCGCACGTTTGATGCGAAGAAGTATATTGATGATCAGTAACTGATGCTTAGTGCTCTTCTCTAACCGGTCGCTTTTGCAGTTTGCGTTGTAAGGTTCTGCGATGCATGCCTAACGCCCGTGCAGTGGCAGAAATGTTTCCTTCATGCTCTGTGAGTACTTTTTGAATGTGCTCCCATTCGAGCCGCCCTACCGACATCGGTTTTTCCGCGATATCGATCGCCGGATCTGCATCTGTTGCTTGTAGTTTAGACAGGATCTGATCGGTATCGGCAGGTTTTGCGAGATAATCTGTGGCGCCCAGTTTAATCGCTTCAACAGCTGTCGATATGCTGGCATAACCGGTCAGAATCAGAATTTTTATGCCGGGGTTGAGTGCTTTTAATCTGGGGACCAGCGTGATGCCTGAGGCTCCACCCATTTTAAGATCCAGAGTCGCCAGATCCGGTGTGAAATTATCTAATAAACTCAGGGCTTGTTCGGCAGAACTGGCAATCACTGTGTCGTAGCCACGCCGATTAATAGCTTTACTCAGTACCCGGGAAAAGGTTTCATCATCATCGACAATCAGAAACTTAAGTCTGGCATTGTTATTAGTGTCCATCCGCTTGAGGCTCCTCGATGACGGGCAGTGTGACTTCGGTCAGGGTACCGCCCTCCGGGTGATTAAATAGTCTGACTTCGCCACCGTAACTGTCAAGTGCTGATGCCGTCAAAAAAAGCCCGATGCCCAGTCCCTTGCCTTTAGTGGTAATAAAGGGGCTACCCAATTTTTCAGCTTGTTCCAGCGGTATCCCCGGGCCTTGATCCTGGATAGTGAACAGGATCTGCTGCAGATCTGAGGTTAGCTCAATCTGCAGAGGTTCGCTGGAGGCGTCAGCGGCATTGTTTAGCAAATTTATAAAGGCCTGCTGTAGAGGAATAGAGCTGAGAATATAGGCTTCATTGCTGAGCTCAAAGACTGGCGATGTGAAGCTGGCGGTGGGGCGTAACAGCAGCCAGCGGTCTAGTATCTCCCGGAAAAAAAGCGCTGCAGGCAGTGGTCGGGAATCTCTTTGCTCCTGTTTTACAGACTCTGCCAGATGTTTTAAGCGGTCGGTACAGTTTTCAACCTGGGATTGCAGCAATTCAATATCTTCAAGGAGTTCCTGATTATCGCTGTTATCCAGTTGCATCTCATGTAGTACAACGCGCATGGTGGCTAATGGTGTGCCTATCTCATGGGCTGTGCCCGCGGCCATTGTTGCCAGGGATAGCAGTTGCTGATTACGAAGATTCAGTTCCCGGGTGCGGTTTAATTTCAGTTCCTGGCGTTGCAGGCTTTCTCTGATATTGACGACAAACCAGGTAATCAGTGCTGCAGTCAGAATGAAATTTATCCACATGCCTGCTAAATGGAGATTGAGTAATGCTGTGGATTGATGCTGATGACCCGTATCTGGCAGGTTAATCGGAATAAAGTAACGCATCAGTAAAGAATAACTGATGGTGACCAGTAAACCGGTGGCCCAGGTGAATTGCTTAGGCAAAGATGTTGCACTGATAATCAGCGGGATTAGCAGTAGCGCTGAGAAGGGATTACCGACCCCGCCAACCTGATAAAGCAGGCAAACATAAAAGACGATATCTGCAACCAGTTGAAAGAAAAACTCAAGCTGGGTCAGTGGCAGGGGGGAGCGAAGCCGGGTAAACGACAGTAAGTTAAGCAGTGCCATCGCGATAAGAGCGAATGCAATGAGCCAGAAATTGAGGCTGACATGCAGTCCCAGATAGAGGTACAGCAGTAACCCGCTCTGGCCAAAAATGGTGACCGTACGGATATAGCTGAGTTGTAGTAGCTGATGGCGGGTATCGCTGGTGTAGTTCATATCGTTAGCTTGGCAGAAAGCGAAATTATAACCAAGAGAGATGCATCATGGATGTGGCAGATTGTCGCACCATTATTGGTCTGATGCTTGAAAGCAGAAGTGCTTCTTTGATATTTTTGCCTCACCCTATACGACCTGCTCTCAGCCTGACAATGATTATGAATACCTAATTCAGTGCTGAGATCTTAACCGGATCTGATTATGGAACGTAGTACGTTGTTAACATTGCTCCTTTTATCTTCACTGTCACCAATCGGGATGTCTATCGGTTATGCCCAGAGCCTGGCAGTTTTTAATTGTGGGCTTGAAGAGGTGCCCGCGTATGTTATCTCTTACGATCAAATTTCTACTCGATTGATTAATGATCAGCCAGATATAAAGGGCCATCGAACCGTTATCGTGTCGATGGATACTCATTATATTGAAGAAATTGGCGAGCGATTGGATGTGCAGGCCAGGCGCCGTGGTGAAATACAGTATAACCCGTATCAAAAAGAGCAGTGGACAACCGCTGAGGCTATCTATACCTCTCAAAACAATACAGCGCGTGTGCGGTTGCATATTTCAGATAGAAAGAGCTCAGCGCCTTATCAGCTGGTATCTGAGGAAGGCCCTGTTAGGGAAATCGCGGGTTATCAGTGTAACTGGAGTACAGCAGATATCGCTGGTGTTCAGAAAACCCAGGCGTGTCATGCGCTATTTTTTGGGTGGAGCATCCCTCTTTATACGCGGAAAATTGCCCAGGGGCGGGATGTGCTGTTTTCTGAAGCAACGGATATTAGTCAGCGCTGTATTAAAAAAGAAAGTTTGTATGTTCCTGAGGACAGACCCTGGAAATTTTCAAAATGATCGTGCTCATGGCTGTAGACGAGCAAGATGGTTAGATGAGAATGCCTTGCTATAAACAGCTGTGACATCTTTGATGTTTATTCTATATGCGGATCAATAGAAGTATTTGCAGATAAGATGCTTCGATATAGTTAGTAAGTTTTTGCTCTATCTGGACCAGAATAAGAGCTTTCGGTTGTGGATTGAAGGCTGATCGGCGAAAATAGCGCCCAATCTATTATTCATGGCCACCGCAGCTTATTGCCTGGGCCGTTTTTTAAAAAACCGGATCTCTATGTCTAGCATCTCACAGGAAGTCTCGACCCGTCGAACTTTCGCTATCATCTCTCACCCGGATGCGGGTAAAACTACCATTACCGAAAAGTTGTTGTTGTTCGGAAACCTGATTCAGAAAGCCGGTACTGTTAAGGGCAAAAAATCTGATCGTCACGCCACTTCTGACTGGATGAGTATGGAGAAGGAACGGGGTATCTCCGTGACCTCTTCGGTGATGCAGTTTCCTCATAATGGCCGGATTGTAAACCTGCTGGACACACCGGGACACGAGGATTTCTCTGAAGATACTTACCGAACGCTGACGGCAGTTGACTCCGCTTTGATGGTGGTTGATGGTGCTAAGGGTGTCGAGGCCCGAACTATTAAGCTGATGGAAGTTTGCCGGCTGCGGGATACTCCGATCCTGTCGTTTGTTAACAAAATGGACCGGGATATCCGTGATCCCATTGACCTGTTGGATGAGATTGAAGAAGTATTAAAGATAGCTGCAGCACCTATTACCTGGCCGATCAGTATGGGTAAGGACTTTCGAGGAGTGTATAACCTTTATACCGATACTATTCATGTTTTCACCCCCGGCCAGGGCAGTATTATTTCGGAAGATATTCAGGTTAAAGGGTTAGAAAGTCCAGAAGCACAAGAGCTACTGGGCGACCTGTATGATGATTTCATAGAAGAAGTTGAACTGGTTCGTGGTGCCAGCCACGAATATGATCAGGATGAGTATCTTGCAGGGCGTCAGACGCCGGTTTACTTCGGTACGGCGCTGTCTAACTTTGGTGTGCGTGAAATGTTGGACGGCTTTGTAGAACTTGCACCGTCTCCGATTGCCCGAGAGACGCTGAGTCGTCCTGTTGCAGTAGATGAAGAGAAGTTTTCTGGCTTTGTGTTTAAGATTCAGGCCAATATGGACCCTAAGCATCGTGATCGGATCGCGTTTATGCGGGTTTGCTCCGGTAGTTATACCCGGGGTATGAAAATGCGCCATGTGCGGATCAAGAAAGATGTAAAAATTGCCGATGCGGTAACCTTTCTGGCGGGGGATCGCTCCAACGTAGAGGAAGCCTGGTCTGGCGATATTATTGGTCTGCATAACCATGGCACGATTCAGATTGGTGATACTTTTACGGAAGGCGAAGATCTGAAGTTTACCGGTATCCCTCACTTTGCGCCGGAGATGTTCCGTCGCGTACGGCCTAAAGATCCGCTGAAAATGAAGCAGCTGCAGAAAGGTTTGCAACAACTGTCAGAAGAAGGCGCTGTACAGCTTTTTCAGCCGATTAATAAGAATGATCTGATTCTCGGAGCTGTCGGTCAGTTGCAGTTTGAGGTTGTCGTGTACCGTCTGAAAGATGAGTATAAGGTCGAGTGTTTATATGAGCCGGTCACTATTTCTACTGCCCGTTGGGTTGAATGTACCGACGAACGCAAGTTAGAAGAGTTCCGCAGAAAAGGCGGTGATAACCTGGCACTGGATGGTGGTGGTCTGTTGACCTATCTGGCGCCGACCCGGGTTAACCTGAGCCTGACAGAGGAGCGCTGGCCAGATATGCAGTTCCGCGCTACCCGCGAACACTGAGTCTATATTTAATCGATTAAGCCGGTACTGAGCTCACCCTCTATACCGGCTTTTTTATGTACAGGATGTACGGTATGCCGCGATTACAGGGATGTATAAGAGCGGCATTACACAAAATTGGAATTATACTCTGGTGGAGATAAGCGCCTGAATCGGAACCTGCGTATACTGTTTTTATGAATCTAATCGATACTCACTGTCATCTGGATTTTCCTGAATTGTCTGTTGATATAGCGACTGTACTCGAGCGAGCCCACAAAGCCGGAGTCGAGAAGTTTGTTGTGCCTGGTGTTAGTGCTGATAACTGGGATGCGGTTCTGAATCTGTGTTCTGAGCATGCTGGGCTCTATCCTGCGTTAGGGCTGCATCCTTGTTTCCTGACGGGGGAGCATACTGCTGATATAGCCCTGCTAGCTTCAATGCTTAAGGAGAATGTTCAAGTTGTCGCGGTGGGGGAGATTGGGCTTGATCTGTTTATTCCAAATGCAAACCTGCAGCAACAATTAGCGGTACTAACCCCCCAGTTAACATTGGCCAAAGAGCATCAGAAGCCGGTTTTGCTGCATGTTCGTAAAGCCCATGACCCATTGCTGAAGCAGTTACGCCAGTTAAAACTGGAGAGGGCAGGATTGGTACATGCGTTTTCAGGCAGTGAACAGCAAGCCAAAGAATATCTTAAACTGGGTTTTAAGCTGGGTATAGGTGGTGCGGTGACTTATGAGCGAGCCTTGAAGCTGAGACGGCTGGTTGCAGAGTTGCCTCTTGAAAGCTTCGTGCTGGAAACAGACAGTCCTGATATGCCTCTGCAGGGCTATCAGGGGCGGGTTAATTATCCCGAACGTATAGCGAATGTTGCTGCAGCTGTTGCGAAAATTCGACAACAGCCACTGGCTGATGTGATTGAGGTAACCTCAATTCAGTCGTCTGAGTGTTTAGGGCTGTTGTAAGTTTTTAGGGCTGTAGAGTGATGTATCAATACGGAGGAGAGTATTCCATACAGTATCGGTATATTTGTTAGCAGGGACTTTATAGTAACGCCCGTCTTTGCTGGTTTTTTCAACCGGGTACTCGGCGTTTTTTGGTTTAAGCAGTATGCGTAACAGGTTGCCGCGATAGTTTGGCCCGGTGAGTGGCTGGCCGTAAACCTCTTCGATAGCACCGAAGTATGAGAGGCCGGAACTAATTGAGCTTAAGTTCATGCAGTCCTGGTCATTTCCCTGGCAGTAAGAAAAGTCTTTCAGGTCGACTGTGTAGTAACTTTTGTCAGTTGGCTCTGGCAGCTCGGGGATGCTGCCCATGCATCCAGTCAGGGCGAGGGTTATTAGCGCTGCGGTTATCACTCTGAACATATCTATTCCTGTTGTCTTAGACTTCCAATAAAGGACTTCGTTAGGGCTATAAGCTGTTAGTTCATATCTTCATACGGGTTGCTGACATCAAGGCTGACCGTCTGGGAGTACCCTGGTAGCTTTATTTCCCGATCGTTGATATCGAGGTCTTCACCTGTGAGGACGTTATGATCGTATAGGTAGATCGGCTGGGATAGCCCTTTGATGCTGTCTTGATCGTATGCAGCAGCGGCCTCACGGGTAACCTCAAGTTTGTCCTGATAGCGAGCCATAGCAGCCTGGCCATGACGCTTTAGCAGCATTTTTGTGGTGATATGCGGAGCTAGTACCACTGCACTGGCATTGTTTCCGCCAAAGCCCTTTGAATTGAGGATAATAGAGTCCATTCCCTGACTGCCCACTTCGACATGCTCATTGCTTAGCTTCAGGTGGCTGGCATGGATATCAGTGGCAAACTCATTTGTAGTGATAATGCCGGGAATATAACCATACTTCCAAACGCCCATCGACAGGTTAAGCTGGTCGCCACCGGCAGTTCCCTGAGAGTGGCCGAGGAAGCACTTCATCGCGGCGACATTCCAGTCCTGTATGCCGAAAGCTTTGGCGGTCTGGTTGATGACATGGGATTCAGTAATTCGGTTTTGTGGTGTGCTGGTACCGTGGGCCTGAACAAAACTGCGCTGCTGTAGTGATGTTTCACCCAGCATGTTTTTAACCAGTGCTGCGGCTTTACCCAGGGTAATGTAGTTACCGATGCCTGGTGCGGAGATTGACTTCTTATGGCCGTCAGCGTTGACAAATACTTCCGGTACAGCGCCGTATATATCAGCTCCTAGCTCAAGGGCCAGGTCATCACTCATCAATAGCGTAAATTGAGAGGACTCGGCGATGGTGAAACCGCAATTGTTACCAAATGGGCGACAGATACTGCGATAATCATCGGCGCTGAGTTCGGTCAGTCCATCTAGGGCCAGCAGGTCTTTATCCTCTGCTAATGCACCCATTGCCCGGAAGCCTTCGATAATCTCCGGTGTTACCGGCGCATCACTGCCGCCTACCAGAACCACTTTGCGGCGACCAGAGCGAATATCGTTAACAGCACTACGCAGGTTGTACAGGTATGTGGCACAGGCGCCTAATGCTCCACCCGTTACACCGACACTACCGAGTACGTAAGCGTTAACGAAGTCAGCAGGCATCTGCGCGTAGCCAAGCGGCATCTGCTTGGAAGTCGTGCGTTTACCTATGGATGGATACTTCGTTAGTCCACCAAAGCCAAAGTCGTCCAGCTGGCCGATGGAGTTACTGGCATACACACCAATTTGATCAGGGCGTACGCTGTCAGCAATTGTATCCCAGGGAATACCGGATGACTGCAGTGCATCAGAGGCTGAAAATACAGTCATCTGTAGATTGCGTGGATGATTTCGGGATTGATAAAGGGTGCCGGGCTTAAAGCCGGAGGGCAGCTGTCCTGCTGACTGCACTTTGGCTTCTCGAAAATCAGGGAATATAACGTCCAGATCGCCTTTTAGTGTGACTTCTGTCTGCGTCGCTGAAAGCTGTTTTAATTCCCAGTTTTCGGGAATGTTCATTGGCAATTGCCGGGGGCGAAGGGTAAAGCTGATAGATTCTTCAGTATTGATCTTTGCGGGTTTATTAAAGGTCAGGTGGTGTATATCGAAACACTCTTTTTCGATACGACGGATCAGCGTGCTGTTGCAGATCTGCGGGCGAATAACGTCCAGTAATTCATTAACTTCTGTTGAATCTCCGCTTTGATTGATAAAGCTGCCGTCACTATAACTGGCAAGCCCCATCAACGTTGCCAGGTCAAGGAGAGTCTCGGTGCGCTCTTTATCTTTTAGCTTGTCCAGGATAAGGCGGCGATAGCCATGGTGAAATGAACTGCGTCCGGCTGGACTGATACCGCCGAAACCCACAATGACAGGTAGCTGAGACAAGTGATTACCCTCGGGACTGAATAATAAAATCGCGATACAAAGGTCTTACAATTTTTCTTAAGAAGAGATTCTATAAGGTGTTGTAACCTGAGGCCAGATCTATATAGGTAAAAATACCCTGCTCAGGTGATATTCAGCTTAAAATGTAATAATTTAGTCTTTAGGTTGATTCTCAGTGGAACTTAGTCTGTTATAAAACGACTAACGAAGCCTCAATCTGGATTGGCTAAACAAAGAGGAGCTTTTCACAGGGTTCTCTTTTTTGTAGATTCTAAGGAGCAACAATGAAAAAAATTATTGTCTTGGCCGGTGTGCTGGCATTGGCGGGGTGTCAGACGCTTGACCCCTATACTCAGGAATCTAAAACCAGTAATGCTGCGAAAGGCGGCGGTATTGGTGCCATTGCCGGTGCTGTGCTGGGTAATGCGGTGGCTGGAAAGGGAAACAGGACCGAAGGCGCGATTGCCGGGGCGCTGGTGGGTGGTGCCATTGGTGGTGGTATTGGTTATTACATGGATAAGCAAGAGATGTTGCTGCGTCAGGAATTAGAAGGCACCGGAGTACGGGTTGAGCGGGTTGGAGATTCCATTCGTCTGATTATGCCGGGGAATGTTACATTCCCAACCGGATCGTACAATATTGACCGGGGTTTTTATCCGGTGCTGGATTCAGTGACCAAGGTCTTTATGAAGTTTGATCAAACGGTTATCAATGTCGATGGCTTTACTGATAGTACCGGCTCATTTGAGACTAACCAAACTTTATCAGAACGTCGTGCTGCCAGTGTCACTCAGTATCTGGCCAGCGGTGGCATAGCTGCGCTCAGGTTACAATCCCGTGGTTATGGCGAACGTTACCCTGTGGCGAGCAATGATAATGCGTCAGGCCGAGCTTTGAATCGTCGTGTAGAAGTGAATATTCGCGGACAACAATAACTCGCTTCGCGAGAGTGGCTAGAACGGAGCCTTCGGCTCCTGCCCGTGGCTAGACGGAAATTTCGTTTCCTTACTCGAATAAGCAAAGATAAAACCGCCGACTGGCGGTTTTTTTCTTTTTAATTACGACTTAAAGCGGACATAGAATATAGTGGTCAGATGTGGCTAAATTTAACGAGTGTGCTGCAATGATCCACTGAATCCACGACACGCAGCAGAAACTCTAACTACTATTTCTCGGTGCTTTTGTTAGCAAGGAAATGAAGATTCCATCTAACGACTAGCAGCCACGAAGTGGCGCTCTAGCGGTTTTTTAGTCCACTTCTGGCACAGGCCGTGTGAAAACGGCGGTGGCCCCTCAATTTCAGTCATTTGATGACTCCCTAAAGCCTTCAGTGACATTTAGCGGAATGTCATCAATGTATTACGATTTATTATAGTGATGTTTTTTAGATGTCTGTAGAGCGCCA
>JAIBCZ010000192.1 GCA_024679645.1 Amphritea sp. | reverse complement strand
TAAATTTGATCTGGCAGAGGGGCATTTAGTTGAAGCGTTAGAGCAGTTCGGGCATATGCCGTTACCGCCTTATATGAAGCGTGAAGATGAGTTGTCCGACAGAGAACGTTATCAGACGGTATACAATGAAAAACCGGGTGCGGTTGCGGCACCCACTGCCGGTTTGCATTTTGACGATGAGTTGTTCGCGAAGTTAGAAAACAAGGGCGTTAATAAAGCCTTTGTGACGCTGCATGTAGGTGCCGGTACCTTTAGGCCCGTGAAGGTTGATAATATTCAGGATCATAAAATGCATGCTGAATATATCGAAGTATCTGAAGAGGTATGCCAGGCGGTACGTGATACTCAAGCACGGGGTAACCGGGTACTGGCGGTGGGTACCACCTCTGTGCGCTGCCTGGAAACCGCCAGTAAAACGGGACAGATTGAACCTTTTTTTGGTGATACTGATATCTTTATCTTCCCTGGCTATCAATTCCGCACAGTCGATCTGTTGATAACTAACTTTCATCTGCCTGAGTCGACGCTGCTAATGCTGGTGTCGGCGTTTGCCGGCTATGAACATATGATGGCCGCATATAAAGAAGCAGTAGCGCAGCGGTATCGTTTCTTTAGCTACGGCGATGCTATGTTTTTGACGAAGAAAAAGCATAAGTAACAGCCGTGTCGGAATCGAAAAACAGAAAGTAGACTTTAATTTATTCAAATCAGCCTTATATAGAGTAGAGATTACTACTCTGATGGCGAATTCCTTTTTTAGGAAACTGATTTTAGGACAGCGTGTGACTAGAGAATGTTTTATGAAGTTTGAGCGAATAGCGACCGATGGCAAAGCCCGTCGCGCCCGCTTGAGCTTCCCCCGCGGGGATGTGGAAACGCCAGCCTTTATGCCGGTAGGTACCTATGGCACGGTTAAGGGGATGTTGCCTAAAGATATTGAGGCAATTGGTGCCCATATTATTCTGGGTAATACCTTTCACCTGATGCTGCGTCCCGGGACCGAAGTCGTTAAAGCGCACGGCGACCTGCATGATTTTATGAACTGGAAAGGTCCTATACTGACTGACTCTGGTGGCTTTCAGGTGTTCAGTCTGGGAGCAATGCGTAAGATCACCGAAGCAGGAGTTCATTTTCAGTCGCCGGTGAATGGCTCTAAAGTGTTTATGGGGCCGGAAGAGTCGATGCAGGTGCAGAAAGACCTGGGCTCGGACATTGTGATGATATTCGATGAGTGTACGCCTTATCCAGCGACTGAAGTGGAAGCGGCTGATTCGATGCGGTTGTCTCTTCGTTGGGCGAAACGTTCTAAAGATGCTCATGGCGATAGCCCTTCAGCATTGTTTGGCATCGTGCAGGGCGGTATGTACCCTCATCTGCGTGATGAATCGATAGAAGGTTTGAATGAGATCGATTTTGATGGCTATGCCATTGGTGGACTTTCTGTTGGTGAGCCAAAAGAAGAGATGGTCAAAGTACTTGATCATCTGGCGCATAAAATGCCGGAAGATAAACCTCGCTATTTGATGGGTGTAGGTAAACCGGAAGATATTGTTGAGGGAGTGCGTCGCGGTGTGGATATGTTCGACTGCGTGATGCCTACCCGTAACGCCCGAAATGGTCACTTGTTTACCCGTAATGGCGTAGTTAAGCTGCGTAATTCGGCGAATAAGACTGATACCCGACCATTAGATGAGCAGTGTGGTTGCTATACCTGCCAGAATTTTAGCCGTGCATATCTGCACCATCTTGATAAGTGTAAGGAGATCGTTGGCTCACAGCTGAATACGATCCATAACCTGCATTATTATCAGGAAGTTATGGCCGGATTGCGTCAGGCCATTGAACAGGGTAAATTGGACGACTTTGTTGACCAGTTCTACCATCTTAAGGGGATGGAAGTACCGCCTCTTAACGTTGAAGTTTGACTTTAATTTATTGATTTTACTAAGTATTAGGAGAAGCCTTGATGAGCTTTTTTATCTCTCCAGCATACGCTGAAGCAGCTGCCGGACCGGGTGGTATGGATCCAAGTATGTTCAATCTGATCTTTCTGGTTGGCTTTGGTCTTATATTTTACATGTTCATGTGGCGCCCACAGGCGAAACGCGCAAAAGAGCATAAAGCATTGCTGGGCGGACTGACCAAAGGTGATGAAGTAATCACTGCTGGTGGCCTGATTGGTAAAGTAGTACGTCTGAATGATGACTATATTGTATTGAGCGTAAATGACACCACTGAGCTGACTTTCCAGAAAACTCATGTGAGTGCAGCGCTGCCAAAAGGCACGATTAAAGAGATCTAGTAACACGCTCTTAACAAAACGCCACTATCGTGGCGTTTTTTTGATTTGTTTTATGTAGGGACAGAGCGCCATGCTCAATAAATATCCACTGTGGAAAAATGCGCTGATTATTCTGATACTGCTGATTGGTGGTATCTATGCTGCGCCTAACCTTTACCCTGATGATTATGCGGTTCAACTTTCCGGTGCCCGGGAGTCGAATATTGTAAACCAGCCTCTGCTGGATCAGGTAAAGCAGTCGCTGACGCAAGCGCAGGTCAGCTTTAAGCAAGATGAACTGACCGATAAGGGCGGCCTGATCCGCTTCCCGGACAGCCGCACACAGCTTGAGGCAAAAGAGGTTATCAGCCGTACGTTGGGCGATGACTACGTGGTGGCTCTGAACCTGGCACCGACTACGCCAGACTGGTTGAGCTCACTGGGCGCAGGCCCGATGAAGCTAGGCCTTGATCTGCGTGGTGGTGTGCACTTCCTGTTGGAAGTGGATATGGTGTCTGCCGTGACTCAGCGTCTTGATGTCTATGTCAGCGAGATCAAAACCAAGTTGCGAACCGAAAAACTGCGTTACCGTGCAGTAACCCATCGTGAAGATGGCAGTCTGGAATTGAAATTCTCCAAATCAGACGTGCGTGATGAAGCGCTAAGCTTGCTGCGCAAGGATTACACCGAGTTTCTGATCGATTCGGAAGATCGTGAAAATGCGTTCTACCTGTCTATTAATCTGGCTGAGAGCAAGGTCCGTGAAATTGAAGATTATGCGATTAAGCAGAACCTGACAACGCTGCGTAACCGGGTCAATGAGCTGGGTGTTGCTGAGCCGTTAGTTCAGCGTCAGGGGCGTAATCGAATTGTGGTTCAGTTACCGGGTATTCAGGACGCCGCCGCGGCGAAGCGGATCATTGGTAAGACGGCGAACCTTGAGTTCCGTCTGGAAGCCAAAACCGATGCTTCCCGTGCGACCACCGAAACCTATCCGTTCCGTGATGAGAACCGTCGCCCGAATAAAGGCACGCTGGAAAAAGATATTATTATCACCGGTTCCAGTGTCTCTAATGCGCAATCATCCTTTGATGAGACTGGACAGCCACAGGTTAATATCTCGCTGGATGCTAAAGGCGGTCAGCTAATGAACCGCACCACCCGGAATGCGATTAAGCGCCGGATGGCTGTACTGTTTGTTGAGCATAAGAGCCGCACGCTATATGAGACAGTGGACGGTGAGCAGGTTGCTAAGCGAATTCCTTATGTAGAGAAACGGATTATCTCTCTGGCGACGATTCAGAGTGTGCTGGGTTCTAGTTTCCGGATTACCGGGCTGGACAGCGCCACTGAGTCTTCCGAACTGGCATTGTTGTTGCGCGCTGGTGCTTTGGCTGCGCCGATCTACTTTGTTGAAGAGCGTACCGTAGGGCCAAGCCTGGGTGAGCAGAATATCGAGCTGGGCGTCTTCTCGGTGCAGATCGGTTTTGTTCTGGTGTTGCTGTTTATGCTGGCGTATTACCGCGTGTTTGGTGTGCTGGCGAATATTGCCCTGACGTTAAACCTGATGATGTTGCTGGCGGTGATGTCATTGCTGTCGGCTACGCTTACCCTGCCTGGCATTGCCGGTATCGTACTGACGGTGGGTATGGCGGTGGATGCTAACGTTCTGATCTTCTCCCGAATACGGGAGGAGTTGAAAAACGGGTTACCTGCCCAGTCGGCGATCAGTGCCGGTTTTGACCGTGCATTTACCACTATCTTTGACGCCAACATCACTACCTTGCTGGCGGCAGTGATTTTGTTTGCCATGGGATCGGGGCCGGTCAAGGGCTTCGCGATTACCTTGTCGGTCGGTATTCTGACCTCCATGTTCACGGCCATTATGGTTACCCGTATGCTGGTTAACCTGACATACGGCGGTCGTGCAGTGAAGAAACTGTCGATCTGACGGAGTAGAGTAAGATGACGACTCAAAAAATATATAACTTTATGGGGCTGCGTAAGATCGCAGCCGGATTGTCGATCGCTTTGCTGTTGATTTCGATCGCATCATTGGCTATCAACGGGCTTAAGTTTGGTCTGGATTTTACCGGTGGTTCGCTGATCGAAGTAGGCTTTGAGCAAGAGCCTGACCTCAATGGTCTGCGTGATAAGCTGCAAAATGCAGGTTACGACGATGCGGTGGTGCAAACCTTTGGTTCGCCGGTCGATATCCTGATTCGTATGGGTGTAGCCCATGATCCAAAGTTGGGTGATCAGGTATTGCAAACACTGCAATCCGATGAGACTCAGGAATTGACGCTGCGACGCAATGAGTATGTAGGTGCTCAGGTCGGTGAAGAACTACGAGAGCAGGGCGGCCTGGGAATGTTGCTGGCGCTGTTTATGGTGATGGTCTACGTAGCTTTTCGTTTCCAGCTGAAGTTTTCCGTAGGTGCGGTAACCGCGCTGGCACATGATGTGCTGATCGTGCTGGGTGTCTTTTCTGTCTTGCAGCTTGATTTTGACCTGACGGTACTGGCGGC
>JAIBCZ010000186.1 GCA_024679645.1 Amphritea sp. | reverse complement strand
CTTCAGCAGTTTGTTCGCAAACGTCTGTCTACTCACTCGTTCCCAAGACAGATCGAGTTCGTTGCTGAGCTGCCTAAGACCCCTAGCGGCAAGCTTCAGCGTTTCTTGTTGCGTCAACGCGCAGTCGACGAAGCGACTCAGTAGACACTCTTGAGAGCCGACTCACCCGTTGGGTTGGCTCTCGTTTTATTGCCTTCCGTTTTATCAGTGCTCATCGTGCTTAGCTGGTTCAGCAATTGACTCATATCCGACAGATCCTGCGAGCTGTTTCTGGTGTTCTTGATGACTACGGCTGGTACTACAGGGCAGTACTACAGGCCAGAACTACAGTCCATCTGGAGAGGCTTTTATGAGCTTTGTTTTTTCTTTAGCGGATGGCTGAAGCCAAACCGGGCTCCCAGAGCTGAGGTAACAAAGTAGACCGCCCAGAAGGCAAATACAGTGTCGCTGAAGAAGTGCCCTCCCTGAATAATACGGGTGAAACTCAATACTACGCCTACCATAAAACCTGCCCAGAAGGCTCTGGGCGATGCGAATAACCAGCCCAGAATTATAAAATAAAATCCCATCGCCGCGTGTCCGCTGACAAAAGAGCAATTCTTTTTACACTCGCCGGAATAAACAAAAGCCGGGGTAAACTGCTTAGTACCGCCGAAGTTATCGACCTGTACGGGGCGGGCCCGTCCAATTGAGTTGTCTTTTAAAACGGTATTAACCAGCAAACCTGGGCCAATGATCAACGCCAGCAGGAGGAGGGCGACAGCTCCTTTTTTATAACGCTTCAGGTTAAGCTTTTTATACTTAATCAGCAGGCCCGCGACAATGAGTCCTAGCAGCAGTGGAATGTGTATCACTGCAAATACCCAATAGATCAGTTTGAAAAATGGATTGTTTTTTAAAATAAACTGTTCTGTATGCGGGTCATAAAACAGTCCGGTTACAAACAGATCTATCTGTGGAAAACTCACAAGCAAGACGACACATATCAGGAATAGAAACAGATCTCTGTACTGTTTGAGTGCTGAAAATATAGAGGGTTTAGACATGGATTACTGTCCGTCCTTGCCAGGTAAGCCTTTAAAACCGCTGACCTTATAGAGTTTGGCAGAGCGGGCAAAGTTGCTATATAGCTGAAGCTTTTGCTCAGTGAGTAAGGTTACTTCACTGAAATAACGGTTCAGTTTCACTTCGATATCTTCCTCTGTTACAAACAGAAACTGCGTCTCTTTGCTGTCTGATAAGGGGTACTTCAGTTCGTAGTGATCCTCGATATAGCTATCGTCACTCAGCGCTACGCCTTTGAAATCCTGCGTGGCAAGGTAATAACCAAAATAGGCTAGTAGTTTACGAGAATCGCTGGCGAGCTTGTAATCTGGGTACTGATCAAACCAGGGCTGAAACTGATGAACAAATTCAGGCCATCCTAACAGACGTTTATAAGGGTCTGTGCCGTGCTTGCGCTCAATACCTACGGTGTCAGTGATGGTGGCGTAATGATAGAAAGAGACCGCCAGCAGAAAGTTAGCCAGCAGGCCGATAACCAGTATTCGGTATCCTTTTATCTGACTGAGGTAATAACCTGTGAGCAGGGATGCGCCGATGTAAGCCGGGCCTGCCCAATTGACGTTTGCCCGTGCCATCAGTGCTTGCATTGATAACACAGCAAAAGTCGGCCAGAACAAACTCCATAAGAGCTTCTCTGTTTCGCTGCGGGGTTGGCGCTTCAGCCCACGTATAACCATATAGATGAGGAAGACCGGTCCAAAGACGAATAGCTGACCACTCCAGAACTCAACTAATCTGCTAAAGCTCAGTGAACTACTGGTCTGATGGGATATTTCGGCGGTGTGCTGGAAACTGATGAAATCGTGTTGATAGTTCCAATAGAGGTTGGGCAGCAGGAAACTGAGTGCCAGCAGGCAAGTTATCCAGAAGCGAGGATTGAGCAGTAATTGGCGTCCTGCAGGGCTGATGGCGCTATAGAGCAGGAACGTTACCGGCAACAGGATAAATGTATATTTTGATAATAAACCTAGACCTCCAGCGATACCTGCCAGTAGCCACCATGTCCAGTTATTGTTGGTTTTCGCCTGAAGAAAAGCATAGAAACAGAGGCACCAGAAAAAAATAAGTGGTGCATCTGTGGTAATAAACAGGCTGTTAAAGCCGACTAAAGGCATTAGCAAGAAGATCGCACCAGCGGCCAGTGCTGCTTTGGCGCCTGCAAGAAAGTCCGCTGTACGGTAGATCAGAATTGCTGCACTGGAATAGAGAACGGGTGCCGCCAGTTTTACGGCCCATTCAGCATTGCCAAATAGAGACGTTGTTAACGCAATTAACCAACCGACCATCGGCGGTTTTGAGTAATAACCCCAATCGGGTGTTTGTGCCCAGCCCAGATAATAGGCTTCGTCGTAAAATAGGGTGATCGGGCTGTCGATGACGATCCAGCCACGGTACACAAACAGAACGGCAAGCAGGGCCAGAAACCACCTGAAAGAATAGGCGGTAAATAGCTTGGAGGGTTCGGATGGCGCTGCAGACATTCTGTTGTTCCGGACTGGCGGGTTGGGTGTCCGGCTATAGGCCGGGCTTGCGTAACTTTTAGGGGGCCAAGTTTAACAGACCCCTATAAGCAAAGAAATGTCCACAGTGGCAGACTGTCAGGGTAACGTTTAAGGCGGTTTAGAGGAGTCCTTTAGCCAGCAGCATCAGGCGCAGCCGTTCTGATAGTTCTATCTCCAGGTGCCGCAGGGCCCCGGGTTCGTCGGTATGCTGAAAATCCCAGCAAATATGTTGTTGGTCCGCTTCTAATTCAGGCAGTGCGGTATGGGTTTTATCGCAGAGGGTGATGATGGTATCAAACCTCTCTTCCTCAAATGCACTTAGCTTTTTGCTGACAGGCTTTTGCTCTGATTCTGACAGCTGATTTACCCATTTGATAATATGTTTGGGAACCGGCTGAGGTTCTGGCCCCGCACTTTGGGCCAGGACTTTTCCCCGGCTAATTTTGTTGGTTAGCGCTTCGGCAATCTGTGATCGAATTGCATTATGGCGACAAATGAAAAGAATTTTATGGGGAGCTGTCATGGTGCTGTTTCCGCTAGTCAGATATACCTATTGGACAGAATATACCAAAGAGAGCCGTGCGGGGGCGATTCTATTGCCAATTCAAAAAATTATTTTGCACTGGCCATCACTCAGGTTAATTTTCTGAATCGTTGTTGATTCAGCAACAGGGAACCATTCCAGCAGGATCGATGTTTCGGTGGTTGAACTGTCAATGAGGAAGGTATTGGTCAGTTCGTAGAGGTTTTGGTTCAGCTGGCTGTTGATCGCTAGCGCATTTGCAGAGCAGGTCACTTTCAATGGCTTGCTGCTACAAGCTCGAGTCAGGGTGAGGTTAAATAACAGCTGGCAGGATTCATATCCCAGGGTACTGAGGTTTTTACGGCAGGTTTTAGTGGATGACTTGATCTGAAGCTGAGAGTCAGTTTTATTCGGGTTGCAAGCTAGTAGCGGGATATCAGTGTTATTTTCTGCAAGGCCAATGTCCGGTGCCTTAGTTGGAAGGCTTAATGGTTTGTTAGCTAAAGACTTATCTTCTTCAGTGGGGGCTAATAGCACGGGCGTTCTCGAAAGCACGTTGACGTAGTTAATAGAAATGAACCCTCTGCCATCGTCCAGATTTAACCAGTCCCGCATATCTGTTGTGGTGACAGTGAGTCTATCCCCCCGGTTCAAAACCTCAATTACCGGACTACTGGTTGACCTTATTTCTCTGATGTTCAGAATGCTGGAACGGATTTCTACTTCAAGTCGTTCAGCCGCTGATAGTTGAGAGGATTGGGTTGTTATCAGAAATAACATACAGATAATAAAACTGCGCAGAAGAATCATAAATTATCTAAGTGTATTTAAAGTGTATTGAACTAGTCTAAGTCTGTTGAAATACCCCTTTTCATGACTCTGAGGGTGCGGTCAGAGTAGGGTGCATTGATAGAATGGTCAATCAATCACTACCCAAATTGAGACCTGAGTCTATGTAATTGTCTTTTTTAATGTAAAGATGAGATGGTAGTTTTTTATTGTCCGTTCTTAATAGAGGGCAGGTTGGGTTATAATGACGGAAGTATTCGATTAGGGGACAAGTAGTGAGCAATGCGCTTGATGAAGAGCGGTTGAAAGACGGTTCAGTATTATTAGCCAGACAGCCGGTATTTAATAAAAACCAGGATGTAGAAGCCTACAGTCTGCTATATCGTTCTGATGATGGAACTTTGCCTGAGGAATTTTCCAATGAACAGGCTACTGCTTCGGTGATTCTGAATAACTACGCGGTCGCCTCTTCTGATGGAAAAACAAAGCATCTACCGCTCTATGTTAAATTGACTCAGAGCATGCTGCTATCTGATATGCTGCCGAATCTTCCGCAGAATAATGTGATCTTTGAACTGCTGAGAGAGGATGGTATTTCAAAAGAGCTGCTAGCGGTGCTTCGGGAACGAAAGCAGCAGGGTTATCGGTTTGCGCTGACTCACTATACCGGGGATAAGGCTCAGACAGCATTACTGGATCTGATGCATGTGGTCAAAATCGATATTCAGCGCCATAGTGATGCAGAACTTAAACAGCTGGTTAGCTTCTGTAAGCCATATCACCTTGATTTGCTTGCTGATAAGGTTGAAAGTCAGGATGATTTTCGTCGGGCTATAGGCTTAGGTTTTAACCTTTTTCAGGGCTTTTTCCTTTGTCGTCCTGTCTCTGTTAAAGGTAAGAGTTTTACCAGTTCTAAAGTTTTGTTGTTAGAACTATTGGCTGAACTTGAGAACCCGGTGTCAACGGCAGATTCTGTTGAACAGATAGTGATCAATGATCCGGTGATG
>JAIBCZ010000134.1 GCA_024679645.1 Amphritea sp. | reverse complement strand
GGTTGTCGATTCCCAGTAATATTGCGGAAGGGTTTGAGCGGGGATCGCAGAAGGAAAAACGACAGTTTCTTTACTATGCCAAAGGGTCGTTAGCTGAACTCAAAACTCAGGTTTATATTGGCCAAAGAATTGGCTATATCCATATTGATCGGGCTAGCAGCTGGCGACAGGAACTGGACGATATTCAAAAGATGCTGGGCGGGTTAATTAAAACCACAGAAGGTTAAATTATGCTTTTTCGAGCCACGAGCCACGAGCCACGAGCCACGCCTATATTCGTTTCTAAATATGATGCTTGTAATGCCGGGTTTCATCGATCAGGTATTTTAGCCACTTCAGATAGGGCGTGCCGCCGGTGCCTTGCTGGTCATTGGTGCGACGGGCGATGTATTTGACCGCCCAGTGATAGTGGACTTCACGAAATTGTGCGATGCCCTCTAAAATGTCATTAAACAGCTCCGGTGGTGTCATTGGTTTGGGGTCTGGGAGCTGTTCAGTCCTTTCGATATATAGACGATGCTGTGCTGGCATGTAATTGCGCATATCTTGCAGGTGTTGTAACAGGCGAGTTTGCTGATGGGGGATTTTAAGGAACGCCAGCAATGCCGGCATAATGGAACTCTGGGCGCCGGTTTCTCCGCGAAAGCTCATTATCGAATCGGTACCTTCATATATAACGTCGTCAAAATGACCGATATAGGGTCTGAATGCTGAAAAATAGAGATGATCTGACATTTTCTCTGGTATGCGCAGTAATACTTGGATGATTGCCATGATAGCTAGGTTGATCTCATCCATGGCGCTTTGTAAACGTGCCTCCCGGGAGCTATCGCGGCAACTGAGAGCGTCACTCCATTGATCAATGCTCTTAAGAATACGGGCAGCAATCGCTTCAATCTCGACGTGAATCAGGATAAACCAGTGTTCGTCATATAGGTGGACGAAGTTTTGCAACGTATCTATATTGCCCAGCTCGACCGGACGCTCTGGGTCAAACCGTTTCCAGTTATACAGCGCATAACCATCATAGCTGAGCATGGGCTCTCGTCTCAGAAGCCGGGCTATCTTTACCAGTGGCTGGGCGATGTTCTTGGGCAGAGTGTGACATTTAGGCTGATGGACCTGGTTAATATAACCCGAAGCAATAAACCCCAGACGCAGGTAATAGAGACGTGCCTGGGACAATGATTCTGGCGAAATAGTGTCGTCGGGCCAATTGGGAATCGGTTGTTGAGCCAAAAAAGCCCGGCAATCGTCTTCTAACAACAGGCTGGGAAGCGCATTACCGAGTTGATCCAGCCGCTCGAACTCTTTCCCCAGAGTGAGTTGTGCGTCGGGGTCTGTGCAGGGCAAAAAACCGCGGGAAGTAAAACAGTCGTGCATCATCTTCTCCTTCTCTGTCGCTGTTGAAGCGGACCTGAAGGTAGTTTAACTATCCATTATTAGCTGTGGCCTGAGTTAGCGCCGCCTGTGGCTATTCACTATAAACGGAGTTTTTAATCCAGACTGATACGCGCTCGCCGTACAGGCGTGTTTCCATTTCTCTGGAGCTTAGGTCAGTCATATAATTAAGTTTAGCTTAGATAAGAGAGGCCGCTGTGGAGATTTCCGTAGCAGATTGATGTTTGAAGTTATCAAACCCTAAAAATACGTTTTTTCGAGCCACGAGCTATGCTGGTTTGCGCATATCATGCATCTTCGGTGTTCTGCCGCTGTTTTTATAGAGCGCGAAGTTTTTCCGGGTAGCGGCGAGGATGTCGGGTTGTTGAATGACAATTTCGAGGATTCGGTCGAACTTCAGGGTTTCCGTTGAAGCTTCCAGTGCCAGATTGATGTAGACGTCCCGGTGTTGGGGGAGCTGATCGCCCCAGCCGATCTGTACCGGTGCATCGGGTTTGCTGTTGAGCAGTCCATGGGGAATAAACGCATCGGCCCGGTAATCCCAGAGTAGCTGGTCCAGGCGTTCTGCTTCGATTTCGCTGCTGACGTGGATATAGACGTTCAGGCCCTGGCCCAATACTTTATCCGCCAGTCGACAGAGGAAAGCGGTACGTTTTTCCGGTTCGGCGTCCGGTAGAACATAGAAGTCGGCCTGACTCATATTAGCAATCCTGTTTGAATCGGTGGGAAGAGTGAATCTACTGAATTAACGAGTCAGGGCGGGCCTGAATACTCGAAATGTGCAGCCTGTATCTGTTTGGCTGAACATCTCGAGTTAATTTATAACGCCGCTCTGGCTCGTTAAACTTCGGATTTACTCGTCGTCAGCCAGGTCATCAACCTGGGCAATAAGATGCTGACAGAGTAAAGGCACGCAACGTCCGGTAGCGCCTTTTGCTTTACCTGCACTGTTCCAGGCAACGCCGGCGATATCCAGGTGTGCCCAACGATACTTCTTAGTGTAGCGGGACAGGAAGCAAGCCGCCGTTACGGTGCCTGCAGCCGGGCCACCAATGTTGGCCATATCGGCAAAATTGCTGTCCAGCTGTTCCTGGTACTCATCCCACAGCGGCAGACGCCAGGCTTTGTCGGCAGAGAATTCGCCGGCGGCCAGCAGGTCATCGGCTAATAGATCGTCATTGGATAACAGGCCGGTCGCCTGATGACCCAGTGCGACGATACAAGCACCGGTGAGGGTGGCAACATCGACAACGGTAGCCGGGTCAAAGCGCTCTGCATAGGTCAGGGCATCACAGAGTACTAAACGACCTTCAGCATCGGTGTTCAGGATCTCTACAGTCTGGCCGGACATCGTGGTGACAATATCACCAGGCTTAGAGGCGTTACCCGCAGGCATGTTTTCAGCGGACGCGATAATAGCAACAACATTCTGTTCCAGGCCTAGCTGAGTCAGTGCTTCCATTGCTCCCATAACGCTGGCAGCACCGCACATGTCATATTTCATCTCATCCATCTTAGCGCCGGGTTTAAGGCTGATACCACCGGTATCAAAGGTGATGCCTTTACCGACTAAAACATGAGGTTGTTGATCCGACTCGCCGCCTTTGTACTCCATGACGATGAGTTTTGATGGCTCAGAGCTGCCTTTACCTACGGATAGCAGGGAGTGCATGCCCAACTGTTCCATCTCATCTTCATCAAGAATAGTGGTAGTCAGCTCATCGCACTCTTCAGCCAGCGCCAGCGCCTGCTCTGCAAGATAGGAGGGGGTACAAATATTTCCCGGTAGATTGCCCAGTTCGCGGGCGGTATCAACACCGTTGGCAATAGCTGAACCATCGCTGATAGAGAATTCACCCAGCTCTGCATCATCCTGACTGAGCAGAAAACCGATACTTTCCAGGCTCAGGGGA
This sequence comes from Amphritea sp., assembly GCA_024679645.1. Classification (GTDB taxonomy): domain Bacteria; phylum Pseudomonadota; class Gammaproteobacteria; order Pseudomonadales; family Balneatricaceae; genus Amphritea. The sequence goes on along the minus strand of JAIBCZ010000134.1, from coordinate 2,768 downwards.
TCAGCTTTTGTGCTCTTGGTAGCGTCGTATTGATACAGTTCTGCGCTGGCCCATTCGGTGTTATGACGCAGTTGACGGTAGAGGTCCTGGTCTGCACTTTCCAATCCGTCTAAAGCGATCACCGCTGATTCGCAGCGGATTGATTTCAGGCTCGACATGATGCTTTTGATGATCTTCAGCTGGTTACGATCGCTACGCTCATCCGCTTTGCCGATACCCACTAAGAGAACACGGGCAGCACTGATGCCAGGAACCTTGTGAAGTAACAATGTCTGACCCGCTTTACCCTGATGATCACCGATAATATCGTTCAGGTAACCGGCAGAGGCGGTATCGATTAGCGCTGCTGAAGGAGCCAGTTCGCCATCAGGGGCGATACCGACGATTAAACAGTCAGTTTCCAGAGATTCAACCGAACCGGTAACTATTTCAAATTCCATGCTTTCTCCACACAAGACATCGTGCCTGGTTTATAAGATAATGACGCACCGGTTCAGCTTAAGTGTGCTGGACAGGTTTTATAATGCATTCCCGGATTTTATCCTAATGCCGCAGAAACAAAACCCCGTTTTCGGTATCAGAGACAATTCTTTACCGGCAATTACACAGGATACGGTAGTTTGATTATCTTTCGCTATCTGGCTAAAGAAGTTTTGATCAGCATGATCGCCGTTACTACGGTACTGTTGTTGATCATTATGAGTGGTCGTTTTATTAGTTATCTGAGTATCGCTGCGGCCGGTGAAATACCGATGGCAGCGGTATTCTATTATCTGCTGTTCCGCTTGCCGGGCTTTCTTGAACTGATTCTCCCGCTGGGCTTGTTTCTGGGTATTCTGCTGGCCTATGGGCGTTTTTATCTTGAGAGCGAGATGGTGGTGTTGCAAGCGACGGGTATGAGTCAGCGACGCCTGACCATGTATACGCTGGGCCCTGCTGTAGTGACCGCGTTGCTGGTCGGCTCGATGAGTTTGTTTTTATCACCCTATGGCGCAAATCAGACCGAAATCATGTTGCAAAAACAGCGTAATGTCGGCGAATTTGACCTGATTACAGAAGGGCGCTTTCAGGCGATGCCCCGTGGCGACAGGGTGACTTATATTGAAGAGTTAGATACTAACAGTGGCACGATGAAGGGCGTTTTTATCACCGAAAAAATCAAGAAAGGTGATAAGGAGCAGGCGGTTATGGTTGTGGCTGAAAAGGGCCGCAGTTATACCAATCCCGAGACAGGAGTGCGTTACTTGGTGCTGGATAATGGCTATCGCTACGAGGGCAATCCCGGCGAGGCGGATTATCGACAAATTCAATTCCAGGAATACGGCATTCGTTTGCCGAAACAGGAACAGGTACAACCGGTTAACGAGCTTTATTCTATCCCGACTGAAGCGTTGTTTGACGGTGATAATGCCGAGCGAGCCCAGTTGCACTGGCGTTTATCACTGCCGATGCTGACGTTGATTGTTGCGCTGCTGGCGGTACCTTTGAGTAAAACCAATCCCCGGCAGGGACGATATGCCAAGCTGATACCTTCGATTTTGCTGTATATGACCTATTTGTTGTTGTTAACCAATGTGCGTAACTATCTTGAAAAAGATGGCGGCCATGTAGCGTTACTCTGGCTGGTGCACCTGTTGTTCTTCAGTGTTGCCATGAGCATGCTGTTTTTTCAGGGGCGCTGGGCACGACTGTTTAGTCGCCGGAGGGTTGAACATGCGGCTTAAACTGGATCGTTATATCGGCAAGCAGGTGCTGTTGAGTATTCTGGTGGTGATGGTGATCGTCGTCGGTCTGGACTTTACGTTTCGGGTGATTGAAGAGTTACCTGAACTGAATGAGCGCTATACCACGTTAATTATGCTGGGTTATGCGGCCCTGAATATGCCCGCCGCTTTCTATGAGTTTTTGCCTTTGGGATGTCTGGTAGGTTGCCTGATCGGTCTGGGTGGGCTGGCCAGTGGCAGTGAGCTGACAGTAATGCGCGCGGCAGGTATCTCGGTCTGGCAGCTGGTGCGGATGGTGCTGAAACCGGTTATCGTATTGTCGTTACTGGCGTTGGTTGTGGGTGAATATGTCGCGCCATATGCAGGGGCTCTTTCTGAGAGCATCCGGGCACATCACCTGAATCGGGGTACGGTATCGGCGCGTGCCGGTGTGTGGCACCGTGAAAGCGGTGAATATATCCATATCAATGTGGTGACGCCAGAGGGTGAAACCCGGGGAATTACCCGTTTTGGTCTGGCGCCGGATAGTAGCCTTTCGTATAGCAGCTATGCGAAGAGCGGTCGTTATCAGAACGGTGCCTGGGTATTAGAGCATGTAACCGAGACTCGCTTTCTTGAAGACCGTACGCAGACGACGGTATATGACACCCAGGCCTGGGAGATAGAACTTAATCCACAGCGGTTGAAAGTGCTGATGGTCAAACCAAAAGAGATGTCGACCAGTGAACTGTTTAATTACAGTCAGTATCTGGCAGAGCAGGAACTGGATAATGATCGCTTTATGCAAAGTTTCTGGCGTAAAGCGTTTCAACCTCTTGCCATTATAGGCTTGGTATTAGTGGCGATCTCTTTTATCTTCGGCTCGCTGCGCAGTGTCTCTACAGGACAGCGGATTATCACCGGTGTGGTCGTCGGTATGGTGTTTAAAATCAGCCAGGATATCCTTGCCCCGCTGAGTTCGCTCTATCAGGTCGCTCCGGTGTGGTCGGCACTGGTGCCGATTTTGATCTGTATGCTATTGGGTGGATGGCTGATTAGACGGGC
>JAIBCZ010000012.1 GCA_024679645.1 Amphritea sp. | reverse complement strand
GCTGTTATTGTGGTCCTGGTTGATCAAGCGTAAGTCTGTTGTCCTGTTGCGTCGGCGTGATCTCGAAGAGTACACCGATTTTGTCGCTAAGCCCGATGCGCATTGGCAGGGAGAAACGACACAGCGCAGATTCTTCAGTGTTAGTGGTTCACGTCAGCCCAACAGGGATTGGCGCCCTTTCCGGGCTGCTGGCGGTGGTAAAGGCCGGCTTAATACTAAGTCCTGGCAGGGATTGTTCTCAAATCTCAGTGTCTATTTTAATTACCTGATGGCTGAGGATTACGCGCCCGGCAACCATATTCCGATTGTTAAGAAGAACTGCCCCTATCTTAGGCAAGAAACCGGTATTAATACCGCAAGACGGTTGTCTGAATTGCAATGGGAATACCTGTTAAGTTCGGCCAAGTCTCTGGCAGATGCCGACCCTCAGTATGAAAGAACATTGTTTGTGATCGCCACACTGAAATCTCTGAAGCTGCGTATCTCAGAGCTTTCAGAACGGCCTAACTGGTTGCCGGTGATGTCGCATTTTCACCGAGATCATGAGGGTAACTGGTGGTTCAGAACCTACGGTAAAGGCTCTAAGGAGCGGGATGTTTCAATATCTAACGAATATATCGTGTTTCTTAAACGCTACCGTCAGCACAGAGGCCTTACCCCCCTTCCCTCTAAAGACTCTATTGAGCCTGTGGTTGAATCCCGGGTAAATAATCGTGGCCTTGGCAGTCGCCAGTTACGTAATATTGTCGAGTACGCTCTGGATGAAGGTTGCCACTCCCTCATCAAGGATGGTTTTGATGTTGAAGCCTCTGAGCTACGTGCAGCGACCACGCACTGGCTAAGGCACACGGGAGCCTCAATGGAAGTCGCAGCGGGCAGAAACCTTGCCCATGTACAAGCCGATCTGGGACACGGCAGCATCAGAACCACCGACGAGCTTTACGTAGACTCGGATAATATGGAAAGGGCATCGAGCGCTAAAGGGCAAGAGGTTTAGCGGATATAAACAGGAGGATTACTTTCTTACTGTATCCAGATCTTATTTCTAATGTGACTGACCAGTAGTTACTTTCGCATTTTAGGAGTAGTTTTATCCTGATTCCAGGCGTTCAAAACAGTTCGGTTTCGTCCCTGCTCTTTTGCCTGGTAGAGAGCGTGGTCGGCCCGGTCTATGATTGCGTGGCTGCTATCATGGTGTTCGTAGGCAGTAACACCAAAACTGGCTGTTCTTGTTTCTATAACCGAAAACCGGTGTTGTTCGATAATTGTCCGGAGATTTTCTGCCAGCGCAACCGCGCCTTTCTGATCAGCGTTCGGGCAGATAAGCAGAAACTCCTCTCCTCCCCAGCGGCCCAGCGTATCAACCTTTCGACAATGGTTTTGGAGCAGCGTTGAGAACTCGATCAAAACCTGGTCACCCGCCGGGTGACCATAGCTATCGTTCACCTGTTTGAATAGATCAATATCAATCATGATGACGGCAAATCCGGTCTGGTAACGCTCGGCCTTCTGAATTTCAGCTTGAAGTACTTCATCCAACCGGCTCCGGTTATATAGTCGGGTCAGGTGGTCGGTGACAGAAAGCCTTTCAAGCAAGCTATTCTTAGCTTCCAGCTCCTTATCTCTCGCCTCTAAAAGTCTGAGTGCCTGCTCGGTTTCATTTTTGGACTTTCTAAGTGAATAGCCCCAGGCCAACAGACCACAGAGCAGTAGTGACATGGCTCCTGACAGCTTGGCGATAAAGACATAATCCAGCGGTGGCTCATCGGGCCTGAACCAGAAATCTCTTATTTCAAGCCTCTCCTCTTCACGTATACTCGCCAGCCCTTTATTGAATATACGGGTGAGCTCGGGCCGGTCATTTCGCAGCAAATAAGCAAGTTCAAAGGGAGCACCGACAGGAAAGGCGACTTCGATATAGCGGCTTAAGCCCAGTTGATTTGCAAGATAGGGGGCTGTTTCATCGAGAATACACAGGTCGACAGAGCCTGCGACTACTGCGCTAATTAATTCATGAATGGTGTCGTAATAGATAACTTCCACGTCTGAATCGAGTTGTTTTAAGATGCCTTCAAACAGGAGATTTCCTTTTTGCATGGCGACTTTTTTACCCGCTATGTCACGCTTACTGGTGATGCCTTCAGGGTTTCCTTGTTTAACCAGTACTAAGCTGGTGAGGGACAGATAGGGCGTGGTGGCGTTAAATGATACCGCGCGTTCTTCTGTCATTTGTGCTGATGTTAGCCCGTCCAGTTTCCGGTTTAGAGCTTTTGCCTGGATATCCTGCCATTTAGCCGTTTCAAACTTAATTGTCAGGCCTGTTCGAGCGGCAACAAGGTTGGCTATATCAACATCATGGCCGCTATAACTGCCGTCCTTATTTTGAATTACAAAGGGATCAAATGAGCTGCCGGAGCCCAATGTAATGATAGGATGTTGTTGTATAAAGCGTTTTTCTTGTTCGGATAGCACTACCGTTCTAGCAGCTTTAATTGAGTCATGACTCGTCGACGCTGAAACGGCAGGCGCCCACCACGATAGTAATACACAAAAAATAGCGACAACTGGGTATTTCATCCTAGAACCTGGCCGTTGATATCATCATTCGGATCAGCATATTTTTAATATTTTAGGCTTATGTCATATAGTCGTCTAGTAGCGACATTGAGAATAGTCTTTGCCCCTTTGCTCCGATTAAGGGGGCTTTATTTGCCTTTTTAGATGTTCACTCGATGGTTTTCACCTATTAAAGGCGCTATCAGCGTTACCGCAGACAGGCTTTTTTTGATCACTTCTCTGTTATGATTCGGAATACATTTCTATGTGCCTCAAAATTGTTTCAAATCATTGCAATCTCTGTTTAGAATGGCGCTTTTGAAACGCCAGAAATGACCCGTTCAATTTATTATTAATTTGCTTATTAGTCTGCTTAGTGTCACGAAAGAGCGGCTATGGATTTGTGTGACCATGATTAATTTTACCCAGCTTCAATCTAAATTCACCACCCTGCGCAGCAATAAAGCGTTTGAGCTGTTTGTGGTGTTTGTCATTATCAGTTCGGCGCTGCTGGTTGGTGCTAAGACTTATGAGCTGTCCCCGCTTGCCCAGACCCTGGTTTCATGGATGGACCACTTTATTACGGTGTTTTTTCTGGTTGAGATCAGCATCCGTTTTCTCGGTGAAGAGAACAAAAAGGACTTCTTTAAAAATCCCTGGAACATTTTTGACACCCTGATTGTGACCATTAGTCTGGTGCCGATCGATAATACCGATATGGCGCTGGTGGCTCGTCTGGTCCGGGTGTTCCGGGTATTGCGAATGATCTCAGTGATACCTGAGTTACGCTTGTTACTGAACTCTCTGCTTAAAGCGATGCCTCAACTAGGCTATGTTATCCTGTTGATGTTTATCATATTTTATATCTATGCGGCGATCGGTAGCACGCTGTTTGAAAACATTAATCCTACGCTGTGGGGCGATATTACGATCTCGTTACTGACTCTGTTCCGGGTGATGACCTTTGAGGACTGGACCGATGTCATGTACGAAACCATGCAAGTCTATCCACTGAGCTGGTTCTACTATCTGACCTTTATCTTCTTCACCGCCTTTGCCTTTTTGAACATGGTGATCGGTATTGTGGTTAACGTCTTAGACGAGGAGCACGAGAAGATCAGAAAGCAGGAAGCGATCGATGCGCATGAGCCGACCATTGCTGATCTTCAACTGCAGCTGGAACAGATTAAGATGATGCTAGAAAAACAGGCTAAGTAGCCGTCCTGTTTTTCTCTTGCTGCTCTCTTTTTAACGGAGATCGGCAAGCACCTCAGCTGCCCAGTCAGGCATCGGCGTCATGTGTGGAGTGAGTACCTGATGGCGAATAGTGGCAACCTGCCGGAATGGGTCTATATAACTCGAGTTATCGAGAATTCGCACCTGATCACATAACGGCAGCGCTGTACGCACATTGGCTAATGTTCTGGGGATACGGCCCTCAACTTTCTCTTCGGGCACAAAGTGCCCACCCTCCTCTACGCGCTGGCTGATACGGGCATTGTTAAGCGCTTTAGATTCGACATGAATAAACACCAGAATGATCTGATAGCCCAGAGCCTTTGCTTTGGCGATAAAATCTATTTTTGAGGCGTGTGAGAAGACCGTTTCAAAACAAAAATTAGTGCCCTCCAATAATAACTGGTCACGCATCTTTTCGGCTAGCTTGGCGGCTTCATAGCTGTTACCTTCCGGGTCATCGGGAAAGAGTTGCTTAGCTAATATGTCAGCATTGACGAAAGGCATGCCCAGCGGTTCAAGGAACTTCCGATAGAAAGTGCTTTTGCCCGCTCCATTAGCACCGACCAGCATCCACAGCTGCTTAGGCTGCACCGGCATTTAATCCCTGTTCTGCCTCAAAGCGACCATTACGAAACTGCCCCAGGGTGATTGTGCCATCTTTGTCTATCTGCTCAAGCAGTCCCGGATGGTTTGCCGATGCCTGATACCGCAGGGAGGCCTGGGTTAGGCTGTCGCTCAGGGTACCTTGTGCGCGGCTGGCCTCCAGAGTCTCAAATAATGCATCTGGATCGACTGTCGGGCCAACCACCGGCTCAACATTGACCTTAGCCAAGCCCGCTGTCACCTGCAACAGCGTATCCGGGGTGATGACATGCGCCACACTACGGCCGATGTCTGCCCAGTACTCAATCTGTTCAGCGGTTGAACGATGCAACTGCTTACCTGCTAATGCCGCATTTTCGACTAACTGTGCTTCCAGGCGCAGTGGAGAGTGTGCTTTGGCCATGATGATCTTCTCTCAAACAGTGATCTTATGAATAATTGTAGCAGATCGCTACAATATCTCCAGTTGAGCCATGTGGCTGCTACCTGGTCTGTTGGTGATAACAGTGGCAACAACCATAGACAGCATTGCGTACTATCATTATGCTCTCGAAAGTCACGCTATTGAATAACAAGGAATGTTAATGAAAAACGAACTGTCTCACCTGCTCAGCTCAACGGGTGCCGAGATTATTGGCGTATTTCTTATCTGGGGGGCGGTATGGCTGCTGCTGCGCCTGTTTTCTTCTGCTGTTATGGCAACCTGGTTGGCGAATGCCTTTCTTCTCACCGCGATCGCTGCAACACTGATCGCCAGTCTGGGGTTTAAACTTAACCTGTATGACGAGCTGAATGGTCAGGGCTTATTGATAGCTTCATTGGTAGGGCTTAATCTGCTTGTTGTACCTCTGTTTTACGGCTTAGATAAGCGGAAATCGCGCCTTCAGACCGCTACTCGTATTCCGGAAACGGTACTGCACAGTTTAGCTTTTTTCGGTGGTGCACCCAGCGCCCTAGCCTCGCAGAAAATATTCAATCATAAAACGGTGAAGCAAGGCTTTCGCCTCAAAACATGGGCGGCGTTTGTTTTCAATATGATTATGTTTTATGGGTTGAGTGGTGCACTCACCCGCTGAGTGCTTTTGGCTACCCGTTGAAAGATTAAGCGTTATAGAGATTAAACAGGCGCCTGTTGAGGCGTCTGTCGGTGAGTGATGATGGTTAGTCGCTGGTATAAGCCTTAGCTTCCCCCGCTGTACTGTAGTCGAATCTCTTTCTTGTTCAGTTTCCCGACGCTGGTTTTAGGGATCTCTGACACGAAGCTGATCTCTGAGGGGATCGCCCATTTATTGATCCGGCCACTGTCAACAAATTGCTGGAGATGCGCCTGGATCGCACTGGTATCGAGCTTTTCACCGGCGACCGGCACCACCAGCGCAAAGGCGCGTTCATCCCACTTCTCATCAGGCACCCCAATAACGGCGACTTCTGAAACCTGGGGGTGCTGACTGATCAGGCTTTCTAGTTCAATTGAGGAGATCCATTCGCCGCCGGTTTTAATCACATCTTTAATCCGGTCTTTGATCTGCAATACACCATGCTCATCAATAGAAGCGACATCACCGGTATGTAGCCAGCCATGTTGCCAAAGCTCCTGACTCTTTTCTGGCTCTTTGTAATAACCCTGGGTCAGCCAGGGGCAGCGTACCACTACTTCACCGACGGTTTCACCATCATGGGGCAGTTCATTGCCCGCCGGGTCGGTAATTCTGAGGTCTACAAGTGCAGTGGGCACCCCTGTTTTTATCCGTGCGGGCATCTGCTCGTCGATACCCAGTTCTCGCTCGGACGGTTGCAAGCTGGTCATCGTCAGTATTGGGCAGGTTTCAGACATGCCGTACGCGGTATGAAACAGGATCCCTTTGTCGGCCATTTTTTGCGCCAGCGCCATGGTCGGAGCACTGCCGCCGGTGAGCATTTTCCAGCCGGTCATATCGGTATGCTTGGCTTCTTCACAGTCGAGGATCATCTGTAATACCGTTGGCACGCCATGTGAGAATGTGACTTTCTCTTCGCGGTACAGCTTTACTAATTTATTGGGTTCGTAGCGCCCCGGATAAACCTGTTTCACACCGATCATGGTGGCGGTATAAGGGACGCCCCAGGCATGCACATGAAACATCGGTGTCATCGGCATATAGACATCGTCTGAGCGCAGTAGTGGCTGACCATTGTACAGGCCCAGGGTTGCTGCTTCTGCCAGTGTATGCAGCACTAACTGACGGTGGGTAAAGTAAACCCCTTTCGGATTGCCGGTGGTTCCTGTGGTATAGAACATCGTCGCGACTGAGTTTTCATCGAAATCGGGGAAGTCGTACTGATCGCTCGCACTGTGTAGCAAGGTTTCATATTCGCCCTGGGTGCTCAGGGAGGTTGTAACCGGTTGTTGCTCATCGCTGAGTTGTATATAGCCCCGCACGCTGGGAAGCTGGTCGGCGAGTTGTTCAGCGATAGCGATGAAATCATCATGCACCAGCACCAGATTATCTTCCGCGTGATCCATGGTATAGCGTATCTGATCCGCACTCAGGCGAACGTTTACATGATGCAGAATTGCACCGATCATCGGCACCGCAAAATAGGCCTCCAGGTAGCGATGACTGTCCCAGTCCATGACCGCTACTGTGTCACCCGCCTGTACGCCGGCCTCACTTAAAACATTGGCCAGCTTACAGATACGTTTATACAGGGTTTGATAGTCGTACCGAAACAGGTCACTGTAGACGATCTCCTGGGCAGGGTTATATCGCTTCCCCGACAACAGTAAACTTTTGATGAGTAATGGAGAGGAATGGGCGTTTGCGGTCGGTTCTATTATTTTTGTTTTCATTGTTGCTCCCTTTGTAACTATCTTTGTAACTACCTTTGTTGCTATCTTTTATTTAATCGCGTGCAGCATTACAACTATGCTTCATCTTAAGGCCAGATATCTATTTAGATCCAAGCGCCCCGCCCTAATCTTTTAGAGGTGCTTTCAAGAGGGACTTTTAAGAGTGGCTTTTAAGAAGTGCTTTTAATCAGTTTCACAGACCTTCTATGGAGATAGAGTATAGGCACGAATAAGCGAAGAGCTACAACTTATTGAAAACAAAAATGAAACTTAATTGCTGGAAATTTAATGCGCACAGTGCGCTGTTCTTGTCTCAGATCAAGAAACTTAACTGATTAATTAACCTGGATTAAAAAAATAGGAATTTGTCTTAGATACTTTCTTCTGAACGGGCCGTAATATGCCGCACAAGTTCAGGACACCCACGGATCAGGTTGTGGAACTCAGCAGGGTAGCCAGAAGGATTGCAGGAAGCATCGGCTACATGGAAAAGGATCGCTGACCGGGGGAGGGTTTTATGGATATAACGCTCCCTCACCCTTTTTCTCTTGTGTGACTCTCTTATACAGCTCTCTTTTAGAACTCTCTTTTACGGCTCTCATTTTTAGCCAGACACTACTGATATTTACGCCCTGCGTGTATTAGCCAGCCATCGATATGGCGGCCTCCCGGATCATGATGGGTCCAGTGCACAACGCCCCCTTTATTATTCCACTCATACTCACCATTAAAGCGAATATAGTCGCCCTCTTTCAGCGAATTGATGCGCGGTGCCAGATCGATGTTATGGGCGATTAGTATTGTCTGGCCTGATGCCATGCGTACCAGAAAGCGTTGATGACGGCTGCCTTTGAGGTCGTCAGGGAGTATACGTGAGACGGTGCCGGCGGCGCTGACTTGCAGATCACTTTGGCGCCGCTGGTATGCCCGTTGCAGAACGCTGTCACCGGCCGATTCTGCTGAGCTTAATGGTGCTACTGCCGGTCTGGAGGCACGGGTAAGGTTGCTGTAACCCTCGACCCCAACTGCCCCGAGCCCTATCAGTAATACGACGATAGCCGTCAGACGGGTTTTTCCTTTGTGTTTATTCGAGGAAGAGCCCGATGGACGATTTTGAGTGCGTTTGTGAGGTTTTGTTGGTGATCTATAACGGGCTACGCCAGCGATGCTAACATCAGCCGCGCGCAACCTGCCATCATGCCCTTTCATCGGTTGGTAGTGAATTGTATCGCCGATACGAGGCTTACGGGAGATACTGCCAAAATCCCGAATATGAACAAACAGGTCTTTACTGCCATCCGCAGGTTTAATAAAGCCAAACCCTTTGTCATCTTTCCAGACGACCAGAGATCCAGTGTGTTGCTCCATCGGTTGTTACCTCCCTGTAACCTTATTTATCGCTCCCGTAGCGCAGGCTGGATACCAGCCTAGTGATTGATAGGCAGTTGCATATGGAAGGTTGATCCCAGCTCTGGGTCTGAGGTTACCGCCATATGACCCTGATGCTGCTCAGTGATGATGTAGTATGAGAAAGACAGGTGCTGGCCGGTATCGAAATCTTCAGCCTGCGTGCTGTTGCTGAAAAAGGGTTCGAACAAGCGCATCTGCTCATCGCTGGTCAGCCCTACCCCGTTATGGTGTATTTTCACCCAGAGATTGTCATAACTCTCCGACAGAATGATTTTGATGGTCGGTTCAAAGTCAGCACTGCCCAGTTTTCCCTGCATCGCAATACAGGCGTGACGGAACAGACTGAGGAATACCTGCTGTAGCTCGGTGATGTAACAAGGCACCTGAGGCAGGCCATCTTCAATCAGCCACTCAAGTTTTACCTCTTTAAACATCAGTCCCTCGGAGATAGAGATAACCTCTTTACCCAGATTGACCGTATGCTCCATGACATCAACTATATCAGCCATCTGCTTTTCGGCCTGGCGGTTACGGGCAAAGGTTAGCAGGTTATGAATAATCTTAGAAACCTGGTCGCCTTTGTCGGACATGTCACGGTAGATCGCGTCCATCTGCGTTGATTTATCACTACCGTCCTGCTCCAGTGCCGGCACCGTTGCCATAATATTTTTAAAGCGTTTCAGATCCATCAGGATCGATTGTAATGGGATATTAATATCATGAGCCATGGTTGAGGCCAGCTCTCCCATAAACGACATTTTGTCGTTGTGGATCAGCAAGTTCTCAGCGGTTGTTTGCTTTGAAACGTCATCCACCAGAATAACCACACCGGATTCAGGCCCTTGCAAAGGGTAGATCGTAATATCGAAATGAGACAGGCTGCGAAGACTCTGCTTCAGATGGATCGGCTTGTTCTGTTCAATCGCCTGCTGGATATGCTCCGGCACCACCGTCATGGTGGGGTAAGCTTCCCACAGGGTTTTGCCAAGCGCCTTTTCAGACGAAACACCGGATAATTCTTCAACCCGTCTGTTCCACTGGGTTACCTGCCCATCTTTGTTTAACCCGACCAGCATCAGAGGCATCGATGTGAGTATGTCTTTGATATAGGATTCAGACGCGCGTAGCTGACCTGAGGTGATAACGTGCTCTGAAACCTCGGATTCCAGTAACTGATTGCTCTCTATCAGTTTCTTGTTTGCCTCATCAATGGTGGCAGTTCGTTCTTTAACCCGTTGCTCAAGTTCTTGCTTAATCGTCGTCAGTTCGCGATTAGCTTTATGGGCGCGTCGGCTGTAAATCAGCAGGTATATCGCCGTAATCGATAGAATAATGATGAGTGTTGCGCTACTGAAGTTGGCCAGGTGTTGCCACTTGGTTTTGCCGTCCTCATCTTTAAACCAGTCGACGCCGGCGGCTGCCCATGGGCTCTGTAAGCAGAGTGCGAGTAACAAGAATGCATGTTTAGTCATATGTATTTTAACGAGTCCTGGTGAATAACAGAGAGGCCGTTCTGCCATAATAATTACTGAGCGATAAGAATCATAGTGCTTTAAGGGCCTGAATATAGCCTTAGCCGGATTTCGAGACCTTCTGCTCTGTAGGATTGAGTGTTGATGTTGTTATTAACCTGATACCAATCCCCTTACCTTTTCCGTTATAAATAGATGCTAAGGGGTATGTTTAGCCTGCCATTGAATATACTCAGGCTGCGGGTAGCGGCCTGCATCGACTTTGGCGCAAGCGCTTCACTGGACGTTCATCGATAAAGATATGAATGATGGCCGTTAATAAGGCGATCCCGGCCGCAGCCCACCAAACACTATTATAGCTACCGGTTTGATCGAACATATAACCGCCTATCCATACACCCGTGAATGAGCCTAGCTGGTGATTCAGGAAGACGATACCGTACAGGGTTCCCATGTGCTTAAGACCAAACATCTGTGCGACCAGCCCCGAGGTTGCTGGCACCGTTGCCAGCCAGAGAAAACCGGTGGCAATTGAGAACAGGTATACGGAGGTTGTTGTGATGGGCAATAACATAAACAGTGCAATGACCACGGCGCGAAGCGCATAGATAATACCCAGCAGATTTTTCTTTGAATAACGGCCGGACCAGGTGCCAAACAGCAAGCAGCCAAAGATATTAAACAACCCGATCAGCGACAGACTGGTTACTGCGACTGAGGCATCAAAGCCGTTATCCGTCAAAAATGACGGCATGTGCACCGTGATAAACGCCAGCTGAAAGCCGCAGACAAAAAAGCCGGCGATCAATAACCAGTAATGCAGATGGCCACCGGCTTCCTGCAGGGCTTCCTTAAGCGGCTGTGAAGATATCTCTTCGTCGGTTTCGGTTGAGGCTGAATCTTTGCGAAAAGGCGTCGCCAGCACCAGCATGCACAGCGCTCCACCCGCCATCAGCAATAAAGCGACTTGCCAGCCGTAGCTGGCAATGAAAGCCTGGGCTACCGGGATAACCATTAGTTGTCCGGCAGAGCCTGCCGCAGTGCCCAGTCCCAGTGCAAAAGCACGCTTTTCCGGCGCAACCATGCGTGCCAGAGCCGGCAGAATGACGCCGAAACCCGTTCCCGCAATGCCCATACCTATGAGAATGCCAGCGCCGCTGTGAAGTGCCCAGGCGCTATCAGCGGTGGCGGTCAGGTATATACCTAACGCATAAATCAATGTGCCGATTACTAATGTTTTGAAAGTCCCATACCGATCAGCAAAAGCTCCGGCAAAAGGCTGAAAAAGCCCCCAGCATAGGTTTTGTAAAGCTAAAGAGAAGGCAAAAACTTCACGGCCATAGCCAAACTCACTGGATATTGGTGCCATAAAAAAGCCCATTGACGAGCGAAGGCCAAAATTGACAGCGAGTATCAAACAGGCGGCAACAACGAACAGGCTGAATAGTTTTACACGGGTAGACATATAGGTTTCTTCAAAAAAAGAGGCGGTTAAGGTGTAGATTTGACGCGCAAGTATACGCCTGACGGCGCGCTCTTTTCTATCAGTTTATCCCTGCTTTCACCCCTCAGCCTGGTATTAGGTGTTGATTAAAGAATGCCAGAGTTCTTTGCCAGGCCAGTGCGGCACTAGCTTCATGGTAACGGGCGGTAGAGTCATTATGAAAACCGTGGTTTACCTCTGGATAAACATGCGCAGTGTACTCTGCTTTTACCGCTTTCAGGGCCGTCTCGTAGCCGGGCCAGTAACCGTTAACCCGCTTATCCAGCCCCGCAAAATGTAGCTGTAGTGGTGCTTTGATATTGGTAATATCAAGCTTAGGTGGCGTGCCGTAATACGGTACAGCAGCGTCAATAGTGTCTGGTATCATGGCGGATAACTGATTGGTCAGATAGCCGCCAAAGCAAAAGCCCACCATGCCCAGCTTATCGGTAGTTAGCGCGTGCGCAGTCAGCATCTGTGCTGCCGCCACAAAATCAGCTTCGATTTTACTCCGCTCCAGAGTTTTCTGCATCGCCCTGCCTGCATCATCATTGCCCGGGTAGCCCCCCAGAGAATGCAACGCATCCGGAGCGAAAGCCACAAACCCTGCTTTGGCTAAGCGTCGTGCCACATCTTCTATATAAGGGTTTAACCCTCGATTCTCATGGGCGACCAATACGGCTGGTGCGGGCATCTCCACGCTCACCCCGGTGGGTACCACGAGATAGCCACGCCCTGTCACATGCCCTTCAGGGGCGGCAAACTCCAGATAGCTTGCTTTAATATCGGGATCGTTGAAAGAGACCTGCTCCGCCAGCGCATAGTCGGGCAGTAATACGCCAGCAATAGAACTGAGAGTCAGTCCGGCGATGCCTAATGTACTCAATCGTTTCAGGAAGGTTCGCCGATCAATGTCACCATGGGCGTACTCGTCGTACCAATCAAATGCTTCCTGCGGAATGTTAACGCTGGAGACTGGGTTGCTGTTATTAGACATGACTGGTTCCTTTTGGTGAGGTTGGTAGTCAGGGGGCGGTGTTAAAAATATAGTCTATGCAGCAGATAACAGTGATGCGGTTATAGCTAAATCAGCTCAGTTGAAGAGCTGGCCAGGTTGTTAAACAGCTGTATTGATAGAAGTGATTTCAAACAAGTTTCATGCCGTAACTGGTTTTTCTACTACGCTTATCTTTATTACTCGTCATAAATAAAAGGGAATAAAGCTTATGTCTGATCATCATACTTATAAGAAAATTGAGGTCGTTGGTTCTTCTGCAACGGGAACCGATGATGCGATTCGTAATGCATTAGCCGAGTGTAGTAAATCGCTAAAAAATATTGACTGGTTTGAAGTTGTTGAGACTCGTGGACATGTTGAAAATGGTAAAATCGGGCATTTTCAGGTGACTCTCAAGGTGGGCTTCAGACTCGAAAATAGTTAAAAATTATAGCGTATAAAAATATTCTAAAATTTTTAGAAAACAAATACTTATTTAGGCTATCAAGAATATATATTAATTTGTGATAGCTTTTGCTTATGGGGTGTTTTCAGCGCTTTGGATGTTGATTGAGCTCTGACACCCTGGCACTCGGGAGTACAGCACAGCCTGTACTTCTGTTAGTTCGGTGGCTATCGGTAATCGCTGAATACCTATGGGAAACGAGGCGCTTTCTTTACGCTATGATGCCGAATCAAAAGCATCTCAGGCGAGTACGCAGGCGGATGAATAACCTGTTGTTATAGCAAAAATGATATAGTGTTTTCAGCAAGCAGCTCTGCCAGAAAAAGCGCTTAAGTTAAACAATAATAGCGTTAGTCCCTGCCTTAACATAAGTTACAGATTCAGCGAATAACTCTCTACTAAAGACGACTTAATAACCCGGTGAATGACTTCACTGGTCCACCTTTAATGACAATCCTGCATGATAGAGAGTACTGTCTGGTGGACTGACGGCTTTGGGTATTTAAATAAAACATAATATGTATTATGTATTTATAATACGCATAATCAGTCTGTAATCCTGATATCCTCGATAAATCGCTTTACTCATCGATGGGCTATTACTAATATACTGTTTATATATACAGTATGGTTTATTTGATTATGCAAATTTCATTGTTAGGGCGCTACCTGCACCCTTCTACTCCTGTTGCCTTGCCTTTGTTTATGAGTGGTGTCGCGGCAGGCTTTCCCTCCCCGGCGCAGGATTACATCGAGCGAACTCTGGATCTGAATGATCTCTGCGTTCAGCATCCGGCGGCGACCTACTTTGTCCGTGCCGATGGCGACTCGATGGAAGGGGTCGGTATTTTCTCAGGTGATGTGCTGGTGGTAGATCGTTCACTGAAAGCGGTACACGGGGATATAGTGATCGCCTGCCTTGACGGGGAATTTACTGTAAAAGAGCTTAGCACCCGCCCCGCTCTGCAATTGCTGGCGCATAACCCGGCCTATGCGCCGATTCAGCTGGATGCAGAAAGTACTCTGGAGCTGTTTGGTGTGGTGACAACGGTGGTTCACTCTGTCCGTCAGCGCGGTTAGTGCCGATGTACGCTTTGGTCGACTGCAATAACTTCTACGCCAGCTGCGAGCGATTGTTCCGCCCTGACCTGCAAGGCCGGCCTATTGTTGTGCTGTCGAATAATGATGGTTGCGTGGTCGCTCGCAGCGCAGAAGCTAAACAGCTGGGCATAAAGATGGCTGTTCCGCTGTTTCAGGTACAGGAGCAGATTGACCGGGAAAACATTGCGGTATTTTCCTCTAACTATGCACTCTACGGCGATATATCCGCCCGGGTTATGAGCGTTCTGGAACAACAAGCTCCAGCGATTGAGGTCTATTCTATCGACGAAGCCTTCCTTGATCTGAGTGGGCTTGAAGCTAATTACTCGCTGGTTGACTATGGACAGCAGCTGAAACGGTTGGTGTATCAATATACCGGTATCCATGTCTGTGTCGGTATCGCGCCGACGAAGACATTGGCGAAGCTTGCCAATCATGCGGCGAAGCAGTATCCGGCAACCCTGGGTACGGTAGACCTGAGCGATCCACAACGGCAACGGCGCTTGCTTGGCTTACTACCAGTGCAGGAAGTCTGGGGCGTGGGGCGGCGTTTATCACGGCGCCTTAAGCAGCAAGGTATACACACCGCTTTAGCGCTGGCTGACTGCGACCCATCATGGGTTCGCAGTCATTACTCCGTCACGCTGGAGCGTACTGTCCGGGAGCTGAACGGTCAGTCCTGTATGGATCTGGAGGCCTGCCCGCCTCCCCGGCAACAGATACTCTGTAGCCGCTCTTTTGCCCGTCGAATTACCGAGTACAAAGATATGCGTTCTGCGGTTGCTCAATATTCAGCACGGGCAGCTGAAAAATTACGGGAGCAAGGCAGCTTAGCCAGAGTGGTCACTGTTTTTATCCGTACCAACCCACATAGCCAGCATGAGCGGTTCTATAGTAATAGCGCGAGTCGGCTTCTGAGTGTTCCCAGTGCTGATTCCCGACGGCTGGGTGGCACCGCGCTGAAACTACTGAAATCAATCTGGCTGCCCGGTTGCCGTTATATGAAAGCGGGGATTATGCTGTCCGACCTCTATCTGCCCGGTCACTTTCAGCCTTCACTCTTCGATGCGCCGGAAACCCCTGCCGCGATGCGTTTAATGCAGGCGGTCGATAGCATCAATCAAGGGGGGCGTGGCCAGGTTCGTTTTGCCGGAGAGATGCTGAGCACGGGTTGGCAGATGCAGCGTAGCCGGCTCTCGCCCGCTTATACAACCCGCTGGGGTCAGCTGCCCCGGGTAAAGTCCTGATGATGAGTCTTTATATAAATCATAAGTTATTCGATATAAAACAAATAATTAAGCAACATTATTAAACTTGCTTATATTCAAGTATCAGGAAAAATAAGCGCTTTATCACCCTCTTTCCATGGCGCAAATTTATTCATTACAGCGACAAACAGGGATGATTCCAGGTGATGTTTAAGCCAGCGCTGCAAGGCTGGATATGGCGCTGCATAAAACCACTCGCGGTCCACATGGGCGAATTGACGGATAAAAGGAAAGATGGCCATATCCGCCAGACTGCAATGTTCACTTACGAGGAAAGCATGCTGCTGTAGCAATCGCTCGAGCTTAACCAATGTGACTTCACACTGTTCACGATAGTAGCTTTGCGGATGGTCCGGATGACGCTCAAAGTATTTGTAACGGTCCAGATGCTGCTTGAATACAAAATCATTCTCTTGAATCAATCCCTCAATCTGCCACAACAGATCGGGGTTATCGCTACAGAGCCAGTTATGAGGGTCGCTCTGGCGCACAGCCCAGCGCATAATATCCCGGCTTTCATCAATCACCCTGCCCTCTGGTAAGTGTAAAACCGGCACCGTACCTTTTGGAGAGATCTCCAACATCGCGGCGGGCTTATCTTTCAATACCACTTCGCGTAGCTCAACCGTTAGCTGGCTACCAGCAATTGCTAACCGGGCGCGTATCGCATAGGGGCAGCGACGAAAAGAATAGAGAATGGGGAGGTCTGAGTTCATAAACCTGATGTACGGTAGAGGCTAAAAATCGCAGTCTAACTGATTGACGGAAGAAGTCACTTTAAACTGCTACTAAGTTATGCAACTATGCCCGCCCGTATCTTATTTTAGGAAACAGACGTGGAATTACTTAATCTGGATTGCCAGGGGCAGAGCCTGCGGCTGGAAGGCTCAATGGCGGGCTGGCAACTGTTGTTCTGGAATAATACGCCGATTTCCAGGCGCGATGCGGGCAATGACTTTGATGGTGTCAGCGAACACCGCTTTGAATTGCAGAATGAGCAGGGTGAAACCCTGCAGTGCCGGCTGGAAACAGAGGTGTTATGGGATCCGGTGAAGGTCAGTTACCGTTTCTATATGGGTGAACAGCTGGTTGCGGACGGAGAGCATGGTCGCGAACTGATGGAAAAACAGGTGCCTCAGGCGCCTATTCGTCAGGAAAAGCGGTCGTTCAGCGTTATTGGTCTTGGGGCACTGGCCTTAAAGCTGTTCAAGAGCGCCAAGGTTATAAAAGTCGTGATGGCTGGCGCGAGTCTGGCTGCTTACTCCTGGTTTTTCTCTATCCCCTTTGCGCTGGCACTCATCTTTTGTCTGGTTGTACATGAGTATGGCCATATTCGGGCGATGAAACATTTCGGGTTAAAAACAAAAGGGATCTACCTGATTCCTTTTGTGGGCGGCCTTGCTCTAAGCGATGAGCGGATAAATACCCGCTGGCAGGATGTCTGTATCTCCCTGATGGGGCCTTTTTTTGGCCTGGGGCTTTCTCTGCTAAGTCTGGTTGCCTACTGGGTGACCGGTTCTATGTTTTTTGCCGGCTTAAGCGCCTTTAATGCTCTGCTGAACCTGTTTAATTTGCTCCCTATCCTGCCGTTAGATGGTGGCCATGTTTTAAAAAGTATCGCCTTCTCTATGAATTCGCTGGCTGGATTACTCGTGTGCGGAGCGGCTGCTGCGGGTGGTATATGGCTGAGTTATTACTTTGGTCTGGCGTTACTGGGCTTTCTGCTGATTATTGGCAGCGTAGAGGTATTTTTTGAGTGGCGTGGCCGACATCACAGTCTGTTGCTGCCCCTGGACCGCTATGGCCAGATAGTCTCTGCACTCTGGTACAGTCTTACTCTGGGAGGACTCGTTGCGATAATCTGGTATTTTCATGGCATGGGTGATGCCCTGCTGGGGCTTCCGTTGAAGGTGTTACAGAGCTAAACTGCTAGTTCGCCCTGAGATTCAATGAGTGCTTAGATATGAGTGATAAGGTTGTCGACATCAACAGTAAGCGGGATGATTTACGCCACAAGCGTAAAGAGAAGCGCCTCAGTGAGATGAAAGATAAGTTTGAGAAGGCACTGCCTACTGAAGAGTGGGATCCTAAGCAGAAATTATTGAATATTTTTAAGAAGAAGCCGAAAAAGTAGACAGTGAGAGAAAGGAAGCCTGAACGACTTCCTTTTATAGGCATAATTTAAGCCATATATAAGACAAAAACCACTAAGTAAAGAAAAATAGCCGCATAATCTCTGCTAATTGCGCTTTATAGGAGCTGTGTCAATTTACAGACTCTCCTCCTGTGATATTTTACCTGCTTTTTTAGGCTCGCCAATGAGCCTGATCAGCATGTATATCTGAGGATGCAGTACAGATGTCAGAAGTCGCAGTCACACTGAATACTATTTGTAGTATAGATGTTCTCCATGCAGGTCCCCAAGATTCGATTCTAAGTATTCTTCGCCGGATGCGACAATCCCATTTCAGCTCTATTGTTATCATTGAGTATAACTCCCCACTGGGCATTATTACTGAGAAAGATATTATCCGCCTGGTGAGCACCAGTGATCCCGACCTGGAATTGCTCACTGCTGCTGACATTATGACCTCCCCTGTTAAAACTATGCACGCAGATTGTGACTTTCAACAAGCGTACGAGCAGATGCAGGAAGAGAGTCTGCGGCATATTATCGTTACCAATAAAGATGGCAGTCTCAGAGGCATCGCCACAGAAACAGATTTTGTCCAACACCTGGGGTTTGAGTATCTGGCTGAGATCAAGCATGTAGAAGCGGTAATGGAGCGGAGTGTTTTATTGGTATCCGCCGAGAGCACTCTGCGCAATGCATTCCAGATTATGAACGAGAAAATGATCAGTAGTGTGGTGGTTGCCAGCGAAGGAATGGCCGAGGGAATTCTGACTGAACGCGATGTAGTCAGACTGCTTGATGAACAGGTTAATCTGGATGAAGCAATCGTCAGCCAGTATATGAGCAGTCCCGTAGAAATGATCCAAAGCGGCACTTCATTGCTGGAAGCTCGCCACTTGATGGAAGAAAAAAAGGTTCGCCGGCTATTGGTCTGTGATGGCGATCAAAAAATCAGGGGGTTGCTAACCCGTCAGCATCTGATTGATCGGTTGCAAAACCATTTTATTAAAATGATGCAGGACGCTATTGAAAAACTGAACCATCAGTTAAAAAGCAGTCGCCATAAAGAGACCCATTATCGAGGCTTTTTTGAAAACTCCCCCTTTGCTTATCAATCATTGAATGCCGAGGGGAATATTCTCGAAGTCAACGTCTGTTGGCGTGAAATGATGGGCTATAGCAGCCATGAGATCATTGGCACACCTTTTAAATCACTGCTTGCAGACGGACAAGAAGAAAAATTTAACCACTGCTTTAGCTCGCTTATGGATAAAGGAGCTAGCTCGGATGTCCATTATCAGCTGCTGACAAAGGATGGACGAGCGCTTGATATTCAAATTGACGCGCAGTTGGTGCTTAATGAACAGCAAGAACTGGTTCAAACCCACTGCTTGTTGACCAATTTGACGGAAAAGCACCGGATTGACTCGCAGCTTCGTTTGTTCAGGCAGCTGATTGATCGCAGTAATGATGCCCTGTTTGTTATCGATGCTGCTACCTCAAAAATTATCGATCTCAATCAGGCTAGCTGTGACTATTTAGGCTATAACCGGGAAGAGCTACTCGATACATTTGTAATGGACTTTAGCGAAAATGCATCCACTATTGAGCAGTGGCAAGCGCAAATAGCAAAGATTAAAGCTGACGAAAAGGGAGGGCTCTTTGAAGAAATTCACCGCACCTCAGAGGGCCGGAGCGTTCCCGTTGAAATCAGCGCTACCCTACAACAAGCCAATGACCAACTGGTTGTGCTCTATACGGTGCGGGATATAACGGAGCGAAAAGAAGCTGAGTTAAAGTCCCGGGAGGAAAGTAATTTTCTCCAGGCAGTGATTGATTGTATCGGTGATCCTGTCATGGTGATCGACACCAGCTATAAGGTTATCAAGTCAAACCGGACAGCTAATGACTACTTTTTTAATTGCCAGCTGCAAGAAGATGTGCCCTGCTATTTACAAGTAGATGATAATGGTAGCCCCTGCAAGATCTGCCCGCTCAAAGAGGTAATGGAGCATAAGCGCCCCACTACGCGAATACACGAGCATATAATAAGCTCAGGTGAGAAGCGGATCTTTGAGCTAATGGCCAGCCCTTTATATGATGCCGAGGGTCAGGTTACCGGTCTGGTGGAATCGAGTCGGGATATTACTGAGCATATCAGAATTCAAAAAAGACTCAGAGAGAAAGAAAAAAGCCTGGATTTTTTAGCCCATCATGACCCGCTAACAAAGCTCCCCAACCGCTTATTATTTTCTGATCGCCTGAAACAAGCGTTACGCCATGCAAAACGAACAAAAACGGGGCTGGCGCTGCTATTTATCGATCTGGATGAATTCAAAGAGATAAATGACAGCTTTGGTCATAACCTGGGCGATCAGCTTCTGAAGAAAGTATCGGAAAGATTAAAAGAACATGTCCGTGCTAATGACACCATTGCGCGCTTAGGAGGCGATGAGTTCACTATCATTGTAGAAGACCTTGCTCACCCGAATGATGCAGCACTGGTCGCACAAAACCTGCTGGATGCATTTCATCACCCTATCGAACTGGATGAGCATCAACTGCATATCAGCCTCAGCATTGGTATCAGTCTTTATCCAGAAGATGCGGAGCTCACAGAAGCGCTTATCCGTAATGCCGACACAGCAATGTACCGGGCAAAAGCCTCAGGTAAAAATCGCTATGACTTTTATACTCAGGATATGACCGATCAGGCTTTCGAACGGATTCTGATGGTAGGCGCTATGCGGAACGCCATAGAGCATGAACAGTTTGTCGTACATTATCAGCCTCAAATCGACGTGAGAGATAACAGTATAATCGGCGCTGAAGCGCTGATTCGCTGGAAAGACCCGCAACTGGGGACAATTGAGCCCGGTCGCTTTATCCCGTTGGCAGAAAAAACCGGCATGATCCAGGTTATTGACCGCTGGGTGTTAGATACCGTTTGTCGGAATATCAACGAGTGGCAGCAGGCGGGCTATGAGGTACCCAGAATTTCAGTCAACATCTCAGTACGCCATTTTGGTTCAAACACTCTGGCTAATGAGGTGGCAGACATACTGAAGCGCAACAACTGCGCCAGTGAGATGATCGAGCTCGAGATCACCGAAGGCGTCATTATGAATAACCCAACCAACGCAGGCAATGAGTTAGAACAGCTGCGCAAGATGGGTATCCGTTTGGCGATAGATGATTTTGGTACCGGCTACTCATCTTTAAGCTATCTGAAAAAGCTACCTCTCGACCGGCTTAAAATTGACCACTCGTTTATCACTGATATTCCTAAGGATAACAATGATCAGGCGATTTCCAGGGCGATTATTGCGATGGCAAACAGTCTTGGTCTGGAAGTTATTGCTGAAGGCATGGAAACCGAAGAGCAGCGCCAGTTTCTGATTGATGAAAAGTGCTTTTATGCTCAGGGCTTCCTTTTCAGCAAGGGAGTGCCTGAGCACTCTTTCCTCTCGATGTTAAAGCAGCAATAATCGTAACTAATTAAAAGAAGCACTGGCCTGATCGGTACAGACATCTTAGTATCTGCTGCTATTCAGATCTGAATTTAAAGATAGCTATAGCAGCTCTAAGGGACACAGATGAAAACTGTACTGATCACCGGCTGTTCCAGTGGTATAGGCCACCATGTGGCTATCGGCCTGCAAAGCAGAGGCTATCGCGTTATTGCCACCGCAAGACAGCTGAAAGATGTTGAGCTGCTGAAGCAACAGGGACTAGAGTCAACCCAGCTTGATCTGGAGCGCTCTGAATCAATCCAACAGGCGATGGACTGGGTTGAAGCTGAAATCGGTGGGGAGCTTTATGCCCTCTTCAATAACGGTGCGTACGGCCAGCCCGGGGCCATTGAAGATCTTAGCCGCGACCTGCTTCGACAGCAGCTGGAGATCAATCTTCTCGGCTGGCACGAGCTCACCTGTAGAGTATTACCATTGATGCGTCGCCAGGGTTATGGGCGTATTATTCAGAACAGCTCAGTTCTGGGGCTTATCACCATGCGCTTTCGGGGCGCCTATAACACCAGTAAATTTGCGCTGGAAGGCTATACGGATACCCTTCGTCAGGAATTGACTGATACCGGTATCCATGTCTCTCTTATTGAGCCCGGCCCCGTAAGAAGTAAGTTCCGGGATAACGCCGCCAAAGCCTTTCGTGACAATATCGATATTGAGTCCAGCCCTTTTCATGAGACCTATAAAAAAGTTCTGCAACGACTGAATAAGGAAGACCGCGGTGACGACCCCTTTACCCTGGGGCCAGCATCAGTGTTAGATAAAGTGATTCTTGCACTGGAAAGTAAGCGACCTAAGCCGCGATATTACGTCACCTTCCCCACTCATCTGTTTGGTTTTCTTCGACGTATTTTATCGACCAGGCTACTCGACTGGATCTTATTAAAAGCGTCCGCTTCGGAGAATAAATAGTAGTCGTAGTCTGAGCGCTTCATTTAACTGAGGCTCGCAAGAACTAACGCGAGATACACCGGAGCAGCGCTATTGATCGGTATCTTCACTTTGGTTTACCCCCAGCTCTTTTGATATTTGATCGCACTCAGCAATCAGGTCGGGGAGGCTTGCTATTAGTTCATCAATTTTAAAGTCTATTGTCGGCCAGCATTTTTGTATGCAGTCACTGATCAATCGTTCTCTCAGTACATCGTCAGGCCAGCTACGCCATTCAGGGTTATGCTGAATTAACGTACAGATAGCATCTGCAAACTGTACTATTGTAAGTCGTTGTCTAAACTCGATTGTCCCCTCCTCTTTTTGCCAAATATCATTCCGGTGGTGGTGTTGTATTACGTCCGTAATTGCTCCCGGCAGCTGCCATTTTCTCGCAGCAAGGTAGCCCGTATCTGCATGAGTGAAACCGAATAGCTCGTACTCTACTTGAGACAGAGAGCAGCTATGACTCCAGCATTTAGAATCTGTGACATCAACTATCTTGGGGCTGATATGAAGAAACACGAACCTGCCAAGATCATGGAGCAAGCCGCAAAGGTAAGTCAGGTCTTTATCTATTCGTAAATCAGAGAGGCTTTCTGCCAGATATTTGCTCAAAAATGCGGTTTCTAAAGAGTGGCGCCAAATTG
>JAIBCZ010000018.1 GCA_024679645.1 Amphritea sp. | reverse complement strand
TTTGGGGGGCATCAGAGGTGAAGGGTTGCTGTTAGCCATGAATACGGGCCAATATTCCGCTCCGACTATCGTTGACGAAGCAAGAGAGGCAGGGTTGTTGTTGAATGCGCCACGGGAAGATTCTTTACGGTTTATGCCCGCTTTGACACTGACCGAAGAAGGGGTAAATGAGGGGGTAGCGCTGTTGACTGATGTACTGAGGGGGATTCCGAATGCCAATTGACATTCCCCTGGCAGGAACCTTTATGCTTAGTCTTCTCTGACGCCTGCCTTTAGTCGTGTTAGATTGGGCGGCTGAAACAGACTCTGTATGCCTTAACGTTTAATGATTTTTAAAGAGGTTTTATCCTGATGAAGAAAGTCCTGATATCAACATGCCTGGTTGCGTTGACGGTAATGACTACGCAGCAGGTGGTTGCCCATGGGGGCGCCACAGGGGTCGTCAAAGAGCGTATGGATCTGATGGAAGAGATGAAAGACTCCGTCAAAGCGGTGAGTTCCATCTTTAAAGGTGAGACAGCCTATAACGCCGATATAATACGTAAGGCTGCCGACACTATTAAAACCCATTCAGGGGATGCAATGACGGAACTGTTTCCTGAGGGCAGCTTGTCTGGGCATTCAGAAGCCAAACCTTTGATCTGGGATGAGTGGCAGCGTTTTAAAACGCTGTCAGACCGTCAGGGTAAGCTGGCCGATGGGCTGTATCGATCGGCAGATAACAAAGAGGTGATGCCGGAAAATGCGCAGCAAATGATGGGGTCAGGCGGAATGATGGGGAGCTCAGATAATATGATGGGGTCCGGCGGCATGATGGGCAGTTCTAAGCCGATGATGGATGACCCGGATGTATTGGCGCAGATGCCTTCCAGCAGAGTATTTCAGATGGTCACTGATAACTGCTCTTCGTGCCATGAGCGCTACCGGATAGAGGACTGAGCCGTCAGATGAAAAAACGCGGGACAGTTTTAGTAACGCTACTGATTTTGGGTGCTGCGGGCTGGTTTAGCCTGCCGCTACTGGCCAATAATCCTGAGCTGACGCTGAATGCAGAAAAGGGCGATGTATCCCGGGGTGCTTATCTGGCCAGAGCCAGTGGCTGTATTGCCTGCCATACAGATGTTAAAGGGGGTGGTGCTCCGCTGGCCGGTGGTGCACCCCTGGAAACAGAATTTGGTACGTTTTATCCACCTAACCTGACGACGGATAAGGAAAAGGGTATTGGTGGCTGGAGCCTTGAACAGTTTGCCACAGCGCTGCGTCACGGACTTTCTCCAGCGGGTGAACCTTATTATCCAGCTTTTCCCTATGATTTTTATACCCGTCTCAGTGATCAGGATATTACCGATCTCTGGGTTGCGTTTCAGACTGTTCCTCCGGTCGTTCAGGATAGCCCTGAACATCAATTGGCTTTCCCCTTTAATCTGCGCCGGGGCGTACACCTTTGGCAGAAGCTGTATTTTGAAGAGCAGTCCTTTACGCCAGACTCCGATAAAGATGAGCGTTACAACCGGGGTAAGTTTCTGGTCGAAAGTGCAGCCCACTGCGCTGCCTGCCATAGCCCAAGAAACCTGCTAGGCGCTCTGAATAACGGCGCTCTCTATACAGGTGGAGTATCAGCGCTGGCGGAAGAGGGAAAAGTACCTCCGATCACAGCGAAGGCGTTAACTGAAGCCGGGTGGAGTGAAGTCGATCTGGGCTACGCCCTGAAAACCGGGGTTAAGGCCGATGGAGATATCTTTGGTGGCAGTATGGCGGAGGTGGTTCGCGAAGGTACTTCCTATCTTCAGCAACAGGATTTGAACGCAATCGCCTATTATCTGCTTAACAGGAAAGATTAGAGCGTTAAGCGTCTGTATTTCGTTCAGTTATAACAAGAAAGCTTACCGACTCTGTAAAGAGTGCGGTAAGCTTTTTTCGGGATAGTTTAGTGCTTTTTGCTTAAGCCAGGTTGTAGATAAAGACCACCATCACTGCCGCCGGTGTGATAAAGCGCAGGACAAACATAAATGCCTTGTACGCCAGCCCGTTACCAATTGATAGCTCGTTTTCGCCCGCCTGTTTTGACATAAACCAGCCGACAAACAGTGCGATCAGCAGGCCGCCCAGTGGCATTATCAGGTTGGCGGTGAAGTAGTCGAACAGATCAAAGAATGTTTTACCTGCGAAGCGTTCGAACATCCCCAGCGGGTGCACATCGGACCAGACATTGAGAGACAGTACCGTCAGTATACCTAGTGCCCAGACGCTGATGCCTGCGATCAGGGTACCGGTCAGACGGCTGATCCCTTTCTGTTCCTCAAACCATTCCACTACCGGTTCCAACAGGGAAATAGCAGAGGTCACCGCAGCGACAACCAGCAGGATGAAGAACAGGGTGCCAAACAGCACGCCACCCGACATCTGACCGAACGCCAGTGGCAGGGTCTGGAAAATCAGGCCCGGGCCCGCGCCGGCTTCTAAACCGTTGGCAAATACCAGCGGGAAGATAGCCAGACCCGCCAGCAGCGCGACTACTGTATCAACCACGGAAACAGTGACCGCGGTTTTAACGATGGAAACGTTCTTCGGCAGGTAAGAACCGTAGGCCATCATGACACCCATACCCAGACTCAGGGTGAAAAACGCGTGGCCCAGAGCTGCTAATACACCTTCGGTGGTTAGCTTGGAAAAGTCCGGCTGAAACAGGAAATTGAAACCGTCAGCAAAGTTATCGGTACTCATAGCGTAGCCAACCATCACCAGCAGAAGGGCAAACAGTACTGGCATGAGGATATTGATCGCCTTTTCCATACCGGAACTGAGGCCCCGGGCAACAATCATAATCACCAGCACCATAAACACAGAATGCCAGAGCAGCAGTGTGTATGGATCGGCGAGCAAGTTACCAAACATCGCGCCGATCGTTTCGGTATCGCTGCCGACAAATAAGCCGCCTGCGGAGTTGCCGACATAGGACAGCGCCCAGCCACCGATAACCGAGTAGAAGGACAGAATCAGGAAGGAGGCGAGCATGCCGATACCACCGATCCAGACCCAGCGCTTAGACAGACCATCACGCTGTGCAAGCTGGCGCATACTGTTGATCGGGCTGGAGCCGCCCCGACGGCCGATCATCACTTCGGCAATCATGATCGGGATACCGATCAGCGCGATACACAGCAGGTACACTAGTACAAAAGCACCGCCCCCGTTTTCACCGGTGATATAGGGAAACTTCCAGATATTACCCAGGCCGACGGCAGAGCCACTCGCCGCCAGGATAAAGGCCATACGCGAAGACCACAGCGGGTGGTCTTTTTTTGTGTTGTCGCCAGCAGCAGATCCGACGGTAGGATTCTGTGTTAGTTCAGTCATTGTTGAGTCTCCAGATTTTATTTTTATGCTTAGAGAGCGTGAGAAAAAAGGCCCGCCATCATCAGGCTGATGGGCAAACAGCAAGGTGTTTTTCGTTATTTAGAAAGCGTTATTTCATGAAGCGTTCTTCCGCCAGTTCGTTGGCAATTTCGCCGGTAGGGCGGTCCTGCGTATCGGCGCGAGTGAATATTTCGGTCAGGGTGTCGGCAATGGTCTCCACATGTGCGCGCACTTTGGTGTGCTCGTGGCCGACCCGCTCGTAGAAAACATCGATGATGCCGCCAGCGTTCAACACGTAGTCCGGTGCATAGAGGATGCCGCGCTCGCGTAGCATCAGGTCATGGCGCTGGGATGCCAACTGGTTATTCGAGGCACCCGCCACCACTTTGGCTTTGATCAGGGGAATACTGTCGTCATTCAGTACTGCACCCAGGGCGCAGGGGGCAATCACATCTACATCCAGAGAGAGGATCTCGTTCTGTGATACCGCAGTTGCGCCCAGTTCTGCGACGGCTCGTTGTACCTGTTCCTCGTGGATATCGGTCACAAAGAGTTCCGCACCGGCGGCATGCAGATGCTCGGCCAGGCGGTAGCCAACATTGCCGACGCCCTGGATGGCGACTGTCAGTCCGGTCAGATCTTTGCGATCCAATTTATACCGGACTGCGGTTTTCAGGCCGATAAAGGTACCGTAGGCGGTCGCCGGTGACGGATCGCCGTTACAGGGCAAACCATCAATACCGGTGCGCTCGGTGACACCGGCAACATTGTGGGTGAAGCGATTCATCACCTGCAGATCAGGCACGCTGGTACCGGAATCTTCAGCCGCAATATACTGATTCCCGGTGCGCTCCAGGAAACGGCCCATGGCGGCCAGCAGGTCTTCGGTTTTATGCTTGCGCGGGTCGCCGATAATCACCGACTTGCCGCCGCCCAGGTCGAGGTTGGCCAGGGCTGATTTGTAGGTCATGCCCTTCGACAGACGCAGTACATCGCGCAGCGCTTCCTCATCGCTGGCGTAGTTCCACATCCGACAGCCGCCCAGTGCCGGGCCGCGATTGGTGTTGTGGATGGCGATAATCGCCTTCAGGCCAGTTTCTTCATCGCAGAAGAAAGACAGTTGCTCGTGGTTATCAAATTCCGGATGGCTAAATACGGACATAATCAGGTATTCCTTAAATCATTATTCTTGTTGTTATGCTCAGGCTAATACTTCGCACAATTGTTTATAGCGCCGGGGCTGGTTGTTGGTTGTCGCAGCTCTGGCTAACCCGGGCGAGCAGTGCCTGGCGCTGCTGCTGTGCTTTGTCGTAGGCGGCCTCTTTTACCGGACCATAGCCGCGAATCACCGCGGGCAGACGAGCCAGCTCACAGGCGTGCTGATAGCTATCGCTACTAAGAGAGGTCAACAGTTGTTGGATATCACTCTCATATTCACTGAT
Organism: Amphritea sp.; assembly: GCA_024679645.1. Classification (GTDB taxonomy): domain Bacteria; phylum Pseudomonadota; class Gammaproteobacteria; order Pseudomonadales; family Balneatricaceae; genus Amphritea. Next base: position 13,390 of record JAIBCZ010000018.1, on the reverse strand, counting down.
CAGACGGCGTTCCAGACGGCGATCGGCACCGTAGCCGAACAGATCCAGTGGTGTACCGCGCAGGCCGCGCAGTTTTGCCAGCAGGCGGAAAAGCGGCAGTACCTTTTCGCTGAATAAACGTTTACGGGGTCGGCCTGTGGCCGGATTGATACGGCTGATCAGCGGTGGTGCGAGGTTGAATTCAAGTTGCAGGTCGCCCTCGAACTGCGCTTCCAACTGCTTGCGGAACTGCGCAGAGGTGAGTTGACGGGCCACTTCGTATTCGTCCTTATATGCCAGCACCTTGCTGTAATTTTCAGCGACGGCAAGGGTCAGGCTGGTGCTGTTCGTCTGGGCTTTCTCAGCCTGTTGAACTCTGTCTACCAGAGCCTTGTAGCGGCGTGCCAGTGCGTCGTTCTGGTAATCGCGCAGGTGGGCCATTTCACGCTCGATGACCTCATTCAAGCTGGGCATCAACCTGACTGCCTGCACTTGCGGATCGGGATTGGCAACCGCCTGTACCTGCGCCAGATCGAATGCTGCACGACGGCCCCAGAGAAACGCTTGCTTATTGGCCTTGATAGCAACGCCGTTGAGTTCAATCGCTTGCTCAATGGCTTGACTACGCAATGGAATCAGACCTTTTTGCCAGGCGAAACCGATGCAGAACAGATTAACCGCCATGCCGTCGCCCAACAGAGCGGTGGCCAGTTGAGTCGCGTCCAGACAGTGACTGCCATTGGCGATGGCGGTCTCGCGGATTACCTGCTGCATCGCTTCAGTGGGCACCTGGATATCCGGGTCGCGGGTGAACGCAGCGGGCATGGTCTCGTGATTGTTCACCACCACATGACTGCGCTGGCGATCCAGTTTGCCGAGTGCTTCTTCGCTGGCACCTACCATCAGATCGAAGCCGATCATCAGGTCGGTTTCACCGGCAGGAATACGTACAGTGTGGATCTGCTCCTGGGTATCGGCGATACGGATGTGGCTCATTACTGCACCAAACTTCTGTGCCAGACCGATTTGATCCAGCACGCCGGCACCTTTGCCTTCGATATGTGCGGCCATGCCCAGCAGGGCGCTGACCGTCACGACACCGGTGCCGCCGACGCCGGTCAGCATAATGTTGTACGGTGTGCTGCAGCTGGGCAGTATTGGCTCTGGCAACTCGGCAAACGCCAGGTTGCTGCTCACCGCTTCGGGCTTACGTAGCGTGCCGCCCTTAACGGTGACAAAGCTGGGGCAAAAACCGCGTACGCAGCTGAAGTCTTTGTTGCAGGAGGACTGATCAATGATGCGCTTGCGGCCGCGATCGGTCTCCTTGGGCAGCAGGGACAGACAGTTGGACTGTATGCCGCAATCACCGCAACCCTCACAGATTTCCGGGTTGATGACGACACGCTTATCCGGGTCAGTCATCTCGTTGCGTTTACGACGGCGGCGTTTCTCTGCAGCGCAGGTCTGGTCGTAGATTATCACCGTGCAACCGCTTAGTTCTCGCAACTCCATCTGTACCGTATGCAGGTCGTCGCGATGGTGGAAAGTAACACCGTCGGCGAAATCGGCCCGGCTCGGATACTTGTTTGGCTCATCACTGACCAGTGCAATACGGCGGATACCTTCACCATACAGCTGGTGGGATATCTGCTGCACCGTCAGCGTGCCATCGATCGGCTGGCCTCCGGTCATCGCCACCGCATCGTTGTACAGCACCTTATAGGTGATGTTGACGCCGGAGGCGACGGTCGCACGGATCGCCAACAGACCCGAATGAAAGTAGGTGCCGTCACCCAGGTTCTGGAACACATGGTTATTGTCAGTGAACGGCGCCTGGCCGATCCAGGTAGTGCCCTCACCGCCCATCTGAGTGAAGGTATCGGTGCCACGGTCCATCCAGGTCGCCATGTAGTGGCAGCCGATGCCCCCCAGAGCGCGGCTGCCTTCTGGCAGTGTGGTGGAGGTGTTGTGCGGGCAGCCGGAACAGAAGTGCGGGGTGCGCTCCAGCAATGCTCGCGGCTGGGCCAGTTCGGCTTCCTTTCCGGTGAGGAAATCCAGGCGACTGGCGATCTGTTCGCTACTGTGAAACGGTGCTATGCGCGTGGCAATCGCCCGGGCGATCATCGCTGGCGTCAACTCGCCCAGAGAGGTCAGTAGTTCGTTGTTTTGCTCATCCCGCTTGCCGAGGATTCGCGGGCGGGCAGATTGGTCCTGCCAGCTGTAGAACTGCTCTTTCAGCTGATCTTCAATCAGGCCGCGTTTCTCTTCGATCACCAGAATCTCATCCAGCCCCTGGGCAAACTCATGGATACCCTCGGGCTCCAGCGGCCATGGCATCGCTACCTTGTAGAGGCGGATGCCCAGAGTTGCCGCTTGCTGGTGGCTGATGCCCAGATCTTCCAGTGCCTGCAAAACATCCAGGTAGGACTTGCCGGTAGTGACAATACCGAAGCGCGGTGTGGTGGTTTCAATGATGGTGCGGTCAAGACGGTTGGTGCGGCAGAAGGCCTGCGCCGCATGTATCTTATAGCGGTGCAGACGTTCTTCCTGCTGCAGAGGCTTATCCGGCCAGCGGGCATTCAGTCCGTCTGCGGGTAGCTCAAAATCTGTCGGTGTGCTGATCTCCAGGCGGGCCTGATCCAGGTTAGCGGAGATCGCAGAATCCATCACTTCGGCCAGCGCTTTCATGCCAACCCAGCAACCGCTGTATCGGGACATCGCCCAGCCATACAAGCCGTAGTCGAGCATCTCCTGAATCCCGGATGGATACAGTACCGGTATCATCGCGTCCATGAACGCGTAGTCACTTTGATGGGGCAGGGTAGAGGATTTGCTGGCGTGGTCATCACCGGCCACGGCCAGTACGCCGCCCACTGGCGAGGTACCAAAGGCATTGGCGTGTTTCAGCACATCGCCGGTGCGATCAACCCCCGGGCCTTTGCCATACCAGAGGCCAAACACGCCGTCGTAGCGTGCGCCTTCAAACACGTTGACCTGCTGTGAGCCCCATACGGCGGTGGCGCCCAGGTCTTCGTTAACGCCGGGCTGAAAGGTAATGTTGTGCTGTTTCAGGTAGTCACGGATCTGCCACAGGGTCTTATCAAAATGCCCCAGTGGTGAGCCACGATAACCGGAGATAAAACCGGCAGTGTTGAGTCCGGAGCTACGGTCACGCTCGGCTTGTAACATGGGCAGACGTGCCAGTGCCTGGCTGCCGGTCAGATAGACGCGACCGGACTGCTTTTCCCACTTATCCTGCAGAGTAATAGTTTGCTGCATGCTGAGATCTCCTGGTGCTGAACAGGTACAGCCGGGCTGTCTGTATCAGAACGAATCAGAAAGAAAAAAGAAAAAAGAAGATGTAACGCCGGCGGGCTATGCTCGCACAGACAGGCTTAAGCCAATTTGGGGAGGCGGTGAATCACTCGCCAGAAGAAAAACAGAGACTGCGGATGCATTTAGGCTGTGCACAGGGGCACTGAGATGAGAGAGACGCATTGTCATTACAAAATACCTTTAACCTTGCTGGATCGCAGCAATGGCCGAATATTGTTTTTATTGTACCGGCGGGTAGCCGGGTAATTATTACAGCACACCTGTTGGGTTTTGGGGTGTACTGGCGAGAAATACTATCGGTGGATTTTTTGTGGGTCAAGTAGAGTTTTAAGAGTCTTAACCCAGATATGTATCGGTATTATTCTGCCAAAATTTAATTTTGCGAGATAATGCTCTGCTTGTTTTTTGTAGGTATAAACCCCTATCTGCATGAAACGTAACAAGAATACTAAGATTGCCCCTACGATAAAATCGCCTGTTGGGGATCTGAAAATTAGTAAGATAAATTTTTTAATAAAAAATGGTTTTTGGATGGATAAGCTATGTGCATTTTTAGGGATAATGGGTAGTAAAGCGCCGAAGGTGATGTAGTGTATTAATAGGACTTTCAGGCTTTTTTCTGATATTTACTTCTGTCGTCGTGGCACTGATTTTATTGATTTCAGACCTAACCTCTTGTACCAATTAGAGAATATTGATTCGTATTATTTTCCTCCGCGGGTACGTTATTTTTTGATGGGTTCAAAATAGTGGACTGCAAATTTATACTTATGCCATTGCCAGTTTAGCCGCTTGCTGCCACATGAAATTGGGCATTGGGCTTTGTAGTTTCCATGTAACATTCATTGGTCGTGAACCAATGTGGCTTTTGTATTCAACTTCTCCGTAATTCACAAACCCCATCGTACGCCCATATTCGTCTTTGGTTTGCTCTCTAACAAATAAAAATAGCCGTTTTCCTGTATTTTGATGCTGTATATAGCTCAGTCCCTTGCCTTTTTCAGGTCGCGCGCTATTTTGAGATTGCCAGTGAAATAAATGCTCATTGATTGCGTAATCGTGATACATAGTTGTTGGTGAAAACTGCTTCTCATTTTTATCTAACGTAACAAACAGTAATTCGATATTTTGATCTTTAATTTCAAATACGCCTTCGCGTGCTACCGGCTGGTGAGTAAATGTTGTAGCACCAAAACCAACTAATATTTGTTCACGAGCATAGCGAGCATGTAATCGGATGGGTACATTTGGCAGATTGTTCATCGTTGGCTGCTCATGTTTAGTCTGTGCTAATTGCCAATCCAATACTGCCGACAACTCTTCGGAAACCTTTAGCTGTAGAAGCTTTTTTATACTGTGTTCTAAGGAATCGAAGCCAGCCTTTGGGCCAGTTTTTTGCCAAAAATCATAATGGCACATTAGCGCCTGTCGGTTATCAATGTCTGTCAGCGTAAATTCACTTTGGCAAAGCTGTTTGAGAAACTGCAGATAGCTATGATCATCACAGGTCAAGATGCGATTTTGGATAGCTTTCTTAAGTAACTTTAATGATGATTCATCAAGTCGGTTTTCGTTCACCTGATCTTGGGCCTTGCTCAGCAACTCCGTCCAACTACCTCGCTTATAGAACTCATTCAAATCAATGTGGGGGTGTAGAATTAGAAAGTTTGTTAATGATAAAGGCAGATCTGAGTGCTGTGGATATTGACGGATCATATTGATAAGACGATTTGAGGTCAGTGATGCTTGGCGTATATTGCTCAACACCAATTCTTGGGTGCGTTTAGTGAGTTCTATACGGCAACCAAGTGGAGCATGTGGGAAGCCTTGTTTTATCTCATCACTGATCGCTCGATTACTTTTACCTACAATCGCTCTAAACTTATTTGCAAAATCATATTCAGGGCGTGAATTGCCTACAAAGTCCAATACAGTACAACACTCTTTCCCTTCGGCTAATCGCAAACCTCTGCCAAGTTGCTGCAAGAAAATAGTTAAGCTTTCTGTGGGTCTTAAGAACAGCAATGTATCTACTTCGGGAATGTCGACACCTTCATTAAATATATCCACCACGCAAAGTACATTGATCTCACCCGATCTAATATCTTGTTGTTTTTGTTGCCGTTCACCACTGTTGTCGCTCGTGAGTACGTCAGCTTTTATACCTTTGAGTAATAATTGCTGAGCCATATATTGTGCGTGATTTCGACTTACACAAAAGGCCAATGCTCTCATATTACCCAGATCAGTGATGATCTCCTGTAAGCTCAACAGTATTTTATCAAAGCGATTTTGGTTGTGAGTATATAGATTGGTTAACTGTGCTACATCATAACGCCCACGGCTCCACGGAATGTTGCGTAGATCGGTATCGTCATCGATGCCAAAATACTGAAAGGGAGATAGATGGCGGCGATTAATAGCCTCAGGCAGACGAATTTCTGCAGCAATTACACCACTAAAATCACTTAAAATATCACTACCATCATGGCGCTCTGGTGTGGCTGTCAGACCCAGTAAAATTTGCGGTTGGAAATGTGCTAATACTGAACGATAGCTGCTTGCTGCGATATGATGTACTTCATCTATAACGATATAGTCATAAAAATCGGAAGTCAGGTTTAACTGGTTGAGCTGATTGTTTAGGGTTTGAATGGAAACAAATAGCTGACGGTAATGTTCGGGTGTATATCCACCGACCCATAATTCCCCAAATCTTCCATTACGCAACACTCCCCGATAAGCGGAGCGGGCTTGTTTTAAAATTTCTTCACGATGAGCCACAAATAAAAAAGACGCATTCGGATTCACTTTAATAAATCGTGCAAAGTCAAACGCAGAGATCAGTGTCTTACCCGTTCCTGTCGCTGCGACAACAAGGTTACGAAAACGCTGATGGACATTACGCTCTACCGAAAGCTGCTCTAAAATTTCGTTTTGATGTGGGAAAGGGGTAATGTCAAAAAAATGGGATATGTAGTTATCGTTGTCCCCCCGTTGTTGTCTTAAAGCTCCTTTTAATCTTTCAACGCTTGTTACATCACCGTTAAATGCCTCAAATTCATTCGATTCCCAATAGGTTTCAAATGTACTGAGGGACTTGTTAATAATGTGAGGGATTTCTTGCGATGTGATTTTAAGATTCCATTCAAGACCATTAGTTAGCGCTGAATGGGATAAATTTGAAGAACCGATATACCCAGTGTGGTAGTCCGTATTACGCAGAAAAAGATAACTTTTAGCATGTAATCGCTCACGCTCGATGTTATAGCTTAGCTTCACTTGTGTATTAGGCAGGCTAGCTAAATACTCCACCGCTTTGGCATCCGTAGCTCCCATATAAGAAGTGGTAATAATCTTGAGTTCACGGCCGCTAGCAGTAAAAGCTTCCAGCTCTTTGCGAAATATTCGTATCCCCGTCCACTTGATAAAGGAAACAAGCCAATAGATTTTATCTGCAGATAGAATCTCTCTTTTTAATTCAGATTCAAGAGACAATCCTGCATTACTGCCACAAAAAAGCTCACTTTGAGTAAGGCCTGTTAGAGGGAATATATCATCAATGTAATTTTGGAGATCGGCTGCAACTGGATTTTCTAGCTCATACAGAGCGGTTAAAATTTTACCTTGGCTATCAAGTAAGTTTTCTTCAATGAAGTCTTTATCTTGAATTTGATCTTTTAACCACAGCAGTAATTGATTGGAAAGCGCAATCTGCTGCTGTAACCGTTCCTCAGAGGAGGGAATAGCAGCAATAGCATATTCAAGGATATGAGATAAAAAACGGGAAAGCCAAATCGATGCTTCACTGCTACTTAACTCTCGCTCACCAACATAGAAACGTTCGCGATCTAAACGACCTGCTATAAGTTGAGTAATAAGTTGTTCGTAAATACCTTTCTGTTGCATAAATTCCCTTTTATATCAGTGCTCTAATGGTAGCAATAAATAGGGTCAGAGTAGAATTAATTTTATCTGCACTTTATGCTCATGACACTACCTATTCCGTCTCATACGGACAGTATATCTGCAGCGGGGAAAATTTAAGCATCCCCAGAATGGGCCTTGTTTCCCTTTTCTAACTGTTAATTTTATATCGCAGTTGGGGCATGTTGGTGTTTTATAATCACCTTTTGTTGCTGTTTTTAACAGTGCTTGCTGTTGTTCTGGTTCCAATTTTCTTATGGCCGTTAGAAGACTTCTTCCGGTCATGAGTCTGAGTCTTTTACCTTCACAAAACCTTTTAGCTTCTGCCGTGTAGTCATTGCTACAAAGGAAAATGCCTCTCTGAATATCTTCAGAAGCCATTACTCCGTAGAACTCTCTAATTGGTTTTATGCCTACGGCGCCTTTCCAAGCTTTGCACTGCATTAAAGCAAATATTTCATTGCTGTTATGCTTGTATAGTTTGATATCTACACCGCCATCAGCTCCTACTTTTGTGACGCGAGCGTTTAACTTTTTTATTTTGAAATACGCTTCACATAGTAGTTCAAATCTTTTCCATTCAAGGTCTTGAATCAGTGTGAGTGACCAAGTAGATGGAGTGCTTGGTGATTTAGCGATGGTCTTTGTAATGTTGGTTATCTGGGAATGGGCCGAAGTACCCTTAGATATTGTTTTTTTAGATAGCCAAGGCTCTTGTTTTATTGGGTTGTTTTTAGCTGTAGAAAAAAACCAAAAAATAGCAGCGATTAAAGCGCAAATGATTAGGGGCTTAACCACAATGTTGAGCAGCCCACTTTGAATTTCAGGAGATACCTGAGATAGCCCAAACAGGATCAGTGCTACAGGTAAAATAAGCTTATTCAGGCCTAATTTTTTTTGTTTTCTTCGAGACATGTAATCGTTCCATGATTAAATTAGAGCGTATCAATATTGGTTAATACGACTGTATGCCATGCTTCAGTAATAGTCGTGGAAGGATATCGTCAAGATTTTGTACGTCCTTGTCTTCCAGCTCTATTAGCTTAAAACCGTACTTTTCATAGATTTTCTGTTTTTCTGCTTTGCGGTGTAGGTATTTTGAATCGTTTTCGTAACCCCAGTATTCGATATACACTTTTCCTGTTGGAATATAGAAATCGCAATATACATCTTCTTCAATCGGTAGCTTACGTTCATAAGCGTGGACGATTTCAGCCATATATAGCCAGTTGTCGATCAGCATTTCAGCTTTCGAACGAACATAGTGACCATCAGTTGTTCTGAGTTTGGCTTCAAACTTTTCACGAAAGCCCTGATCATTATTGGTGGGTATAGGGTTAGGTTCGGGTGTGTTTGTGCACTGAAGTTCATTCATTGTTTCTTTGAATGATTTGTTTTCCGTAATTGAAGCAGGCCAAATGACGTAAGGTACACCCGAGCGGTGATCTTCTTTTTGAACACCTCCAACAGCTTCACCTGAAGAGGTAACGTTCCAGCCTTTTAGGGATTTATTGATCCATCCTAATTCTGACAGAATCGAATTTAATCTGTTGGCAGAGAGGTTAAATAGTTTGCCTAATGCAGTTGCTGATTGAGCCGCCTTGTTTACAGTTTGTGTCTTTGTCGCGGGCTTGGCAGCGTCTAAAACAATATCTGAAGGCCAGGTGATGTATTGACCGTATTTTGGGTGGTTGTGGTATGTACCCCCCTTAGCTTCACCCGCAGGCAATAATGCCCACGCATCATTTGTTCTTTGGATAAGTGAAAGAGCTTCGAGCTGGGAAAATAAGTCTTTATTTGAAATGCCTTTAGCTTTGGCTAGAGCTGAGGTAGATATTCCTTTGTTCATAACGATCCCTTTCCATGCCTTACTTTGTTAATTCTGAATCTTGATGTAAGCATACTTCCCTGTGCATTATAAAAAATAAATAAGGCCAGAGTAGAGTTAATATTTATCTGCAGCCGCTAGTTGCATAGAACCGAAAAGGATGCCGGCTTATATGGGGCCAGTAATACGGGCTAATTGGTCGGCGTTCTGGTAAGTGCTTCAGGGTTTAAATCGTCAGATACTACCTTCATTAGCTCAGTCTTAATCCCTAACGCTCTGGTTCCCCTGAAGCAGCTGCAAGGCGGTGGCTTTTGCTTTAGTTGCAGCAAGCCGGTCACCTTGTACATGGGCCAGGGTAATAGCGCCTTCTTTGAGTAAACATAATGCATTGGTGAAAGCGTCCACCGCAACAGGCTCGATACCCAGCGTGTCTACCTGAGCTCTGATGAGTTGAGCTATACGCTCTTTATGGTGGCAACAGAGTTGGTGAAGAGGGTTGTTGGGTTCACTGAATTCGGCGCTAACATTGATAAAGAAACAGCCATGAAAGGGCAGTAGTTCAGTAACCCGGTCATTAAACCAGTCATCAAGTGCATCAAATAAAGTCAGGACTTTGTCCGGGCCGGACTTCGCCTGATCCAACCGGCCTTTTAGCCAGTCATGAAAGCGCTGGTCGCGGTACTCAAGAACGGCTGACACTAGTGCCTCTTTGCCAGAAAAGTGATGATATAAGGTTTTTTTAGCAACGCCTGATTCGGACAATATCTCATTGATCCCAACCGCATGTACACCCTTCAGATAAAAGAGCTTAAAGGCTGTTTTGATCAGTTGAAGTCGTTTGTCAGACATGCTTTTTACCTGATTTTAAAAGCAACAATATTGACATGAGTAGACCGACCTGTCTACCATGTAATAGATGGTAGACAAGTCGGTCTACTTTGATGCGTTGTCCGGTAACTTTTTGGAGAGTTATATGGCTGGTCTGTTGGAGAAAATGAGAGGGGATGCCGCGTCTTTACCTGCACCGCATCCAGTCAGGAATATACTGTTTGCCGGGTTGGGTGGTTTTATTGCAATAGCGTTACTGGCCTATTTGGCAGATAGCCTGGAAGCTGCACTGATAATGGGTTCTTTTGGTGCTTCCTGCGTACTCGTGTTCGGGTTTCCTGATGCGCCTTTTTCGCAACCCAGAAATGTGATTGCCGGACATTTTATCAGTACGCTAACAGGCTTAACTTTTTTAATGTTATTCGGCCCTGTCTGGTGGTCAGTCGCTTTGGCTGTGGGTGTTGCGATCATGTTGATGATGGCGAGCCGAACAGTACATCCACCGGCCGGTTCAAACCCGGTCATAGTATTTCTGCTTCAGCCGGGTTGGGACTATCTATTATTTCCTACCCTGAGTGGTGCGGTGCTCTTGGTGCTGGTAGCGCTGCTATATAACAACCTGAGCCGGTCAGCTAATTATCCTAAATACTGGTAACCGCAGTTGAGAGTTATTTATTAGTTGAATGAAGAGTCACGATAATAAATAGCGCCGCGATAATAAATAGGGTCACAATAATATATGAGGCAGCGTCGCGTTATTTTTATCTGCAGCACTAGTTCAATAGGGCCGAAGGCGGTAAGAGGGATGTTTTTACGGTCGTTAATAGAGGAAGGAGAAATGGGTGTCGTAAATGACGACACCCATTGAAGGGGGGTTTCTGTTCTGTCGGTATGCTTCTAAATCATGCTTCTTCGTAATAGGCATAACTAGCTGATCCGGCAGAAACCAGAACGTTATGCTTGATTAATATCTACCAGCTCGCCCAGTTCGTGGCTCTCAACTTTAGGATAAGCAGCACACCAATCAGCCAGTTCCTGTCTCTGGCTCTCAGTAGGGGACTCGTAACGCTGTTGAGAGAGGACGTGGCCCTGAATACCGTCTGGATCAGAGTAACCAAAGTAAGTCAGACCCTGTTTTTCAAGCTGATCAACAAAACCCGCAATGAATGCGTCCAGTTCACTATTTTCGTTGGTGGATAGCTTTACATGTATCTCAAAGAGATTAACGGCAAATTCACCCAGGTAGAGTTTTTTGCGTAGGCGGCGGTTGTGCTTCTGTCGTGCTTCCATGATGGATAATCCTAATGAGATTGTCGTTGTGTGTGTGGTGGGTGAGGCCGGTTGAAAGTGGCGGTTGTGCCAGGCGCTCATGTGTTCAGTTTAACTTTAGTTGTACTCAATATGAACCTTGAAAAGGATTCTACACCCTTCCCGCCAATAAAGGAGGCAGAATAAAGTTAATTGGGTAATCCCCCCTAAAAATAAACCTCAGTATAAATACTGGGGTTTATTAGGGATTTAACTATAGAAATACCAGGTTATTGACAGCGTTTACCACGACAAGGTTTCTCACCGCCGCCACCGCCACCACCAGTGGTTGATACCACTACATCTGGACTTAATGCCCATGCAGATGCACCAGCATCATTTTGCGCCAAAATTCGATAAACATAGATTCCGTCATCTAGACCAGAGTCGACGGTGGTATAAGTACCATTCTCCACCAAAGCGACAAAACTGAACCCACCTAGTTTCCCGCGTTTATTTTTCTTACTCCGTTCTAAAGTATAATCTGTTACAGGACTACCTTCTGTCGGTGGATTCCAAGACAAATATACATGACTCTGTTCACTAATATACGCAACCTCATCCTCATTCCATGATGGGGTTCCTGGCTCAATAACTTCTGTAGGGCTGCCACTTGTAACTGCAGTCAAAGCATCAGCTACCTGAATCAAGCCTGCACCAAAAACTTTATCCCTACCAGCTGCACCGAGATCCAGAGCTGAATTACTGAGAGAAGACAATACCTGGTAACGATCTAAGTCGCCATTTTTAGAAAGCAATATTGCGGCAGCGGCAGCTACGTGAGGTGTTGCCATCGATGTTCCCTGAAAAAAATAATGCCCCCAACGATTGGTTCCCTGTGAATATAGGTACGTTTCCTGAAGAATGCCATCTTTGTATCCATCATTACTAAGATGCAGATCTTCTCCTGTGTTACCACCCGGAGCAACCAAATCAAGCTTAGGGCCCTGATTAGAGTATGGTGCAATGCCATCTACATCAGTTGCGCCTACGGCAATAGTTGCAGGGTGACTGGCTGGATAACAGATTCCTGTCGTAGAAGAATCGTTACCCGATGCAACAACAATCGTGACATTTTCATCAGAGTTAGTCAGTTCTGCGTATGAAGTAAAGTTAGTGAATGTCTCTAAGGGATAGCTTGCTGGATAGCCCAAACTCATATTAATGACCTGGGCACCATTATTTATCGCCCAGGCAATGCCTTCAGTAATATCTGCATCCGTTCCACTACCGGTGTCATCCAGCACTTTAACTGGGAGGATACAAGCCCCATAGGCTAAGCCCGCGCCACCTGTTCCATTATTCGTACTCTGAGCTATAGTCCCACTAACATGAGTACCATGCCCATCACCATCAGCTACATTGGTGCCACCATTAATGGCATTGTACCCAGGTAGAACACAATCAACACCGTCTGGGCCACCAGATTGAAAACCTGTATCTAATACAGCGACAATTACACCTGAACCGTCATATTGATCCCAAGCGGCTTCAGCTTGTATTGCTGGGAAATGCCACTGATAATTATACAAAGGATCATTGGGTACGGCTGATTTTCTAGCGATGTAATTTAAGCTTGCTTTTAGGCCCTTTTTTCTCAGATTCAGTGCTTGAGCCATCTCTCGTCCCGGTGCTACTTTTAGAACCGTAAGGTCTGCGTTGGGTAGGTACTTTACAACCTCATATTCCCTAAATTCCCAGCTCTGGCCTTTCACCACAACTTCACCAGGTCGAAACTTAGGTCCTGCAGCCTCAGCCACCATCGAAGCACCAAGCGCAGTTCCTAAGCTTAGTATGGCGCAAACTAATCTTTTAGATGTACTCATAATGATATTTGTCCTTCAAAAAAAATGCGGGGGAGCAGGGTCTGAATTAAAGCTGTTTCACCAAAATATTATCCCAACAACGCGCTGTACGAATTTATAAATTTCAGGGAAAATTCGACTACCTGTGCGATATCTCTACGAATAGAATAACTAAGTATTTATAACAAGTTTAGTGATTTTTATAGATATAGCTATCGACCAACCCCCATAGTAGTTTATTAAATAATGAATAGAATTGATAAATAGTAACAGGTGGTGATTGTCTTTTATTTAATCAGGCTTCAAATAATATCGAGTCAAATGTACATAACAGTCCGATATATACTATGAAAGAAAGCCATAAGTACTAATAGGATTA
>JAIBCZ010000118.1 GCA_024679645.1 Amphritea sp. | reverse complement strand
AGATGGTGCGATGACGGCGGGAATGGCGTTTGAGGCTCTCAACCATGCCGCCCATACTAATGCCAACCTGCTGGTTATCCTGAATGATAATGATATGTCGATCTCCCGGAATGAAGGTGGGCTGGCGACGTATCTGGCAAAGAATTTAAAGGACAAGATGGGCGCTACCACTGCCGCATTGTTCGAAGCGGTTGATTTTCACTATAGCGGCCCCGTCGACGGCCACGATTTCGAACAATTAGTCCCCGCATTGCAACGTGCGCTCAACACTGAAGGGCCACAATTTCTCCACATCACAACCCTGAAAGGCAAAGGATTCGCCCCGGCGGAGAAAGACCCGGTTGGCTATCACGCAATCACTAAAATTGAACCCATTGCACAGCCTCCAGTTACACCCAAAGCGAAACAACCAAACTACGCCCACGTATTTGGCCGCTGGATCTGCAACCTCGCAGAACAGGATTCACGGACGGTTGGCATCACCCCGGCAATGAGTGAAGGTTCTGACCTGATTGAATTTTCCAAGCGTTTTCACGAACGATTTTTTGATGTCGCTATTGCAGAACAGCACGCTGTCACTCTTGCAGCGGGTATGGCTTGCCGCAATATGAAACCGATCGTAGCGATCTATTCGACCTTTTTACAGCGAGCCTATGATCAGCTGATTCATGATGTCGCGATCCAGAACCTGGACGTACTCTTTGCCATTGACCGGGCAGGTCTGGTTGGCGAAGACGGAGCAACCCACGCAGGCTGCTTCGATATCAGCTATCTGCGCTGCGTGCCCGGCATGATTATTATGACCCCTGCCGACGAGCAGGAACTTTGCAATCTCTTGCAAACCGGCTATGAATATAACGGACCGGCAGCGGTTCGTTATCCGCGGGGGACAGGACCAGGGCACAAACTGACAACAACTAAACCGCTTGCCATCGGCAAAGCCCGCCTTATACGTCAGGGGGCACAGGGAGCGCTGTTGAATTTCGGCCCGCTTCTGAACGAAGCAAAAGCCGCTGCTGAACAGCTAAACCTGACCTTGGTTGATATGCGCTTTGTTAAACCTCTTGACCGGGAAATGATTGATCAACTGGTCAAAAACCACCCTCTGCTCATCACCCTCGAAGACCATTCTATTAAAGGGGGAGCGGGTTCCGAAGTCGGTGAGTACTTACATTCCAATCAGTATAACAACCGTTTACTCAGCCTGGGTATACCTGATCGCTGGATTGAACACGCAACCCGCGCCGAGCAACTGGAAGAGTGCGGACTGAATAGCCGGGGAGTGGTCGCGGCGATCGAAAAATTTATATCTTAGCGCCGGCAAAAGTAAGATTTAAAAAAACCGGCTAAGGCCGGTTTTTTTATCTATAGATATTACTCATCATCCTGAAAATGATGTTCGCTCATCATATGACCAAGCTTACCCATTTTAGTCGCGAGGTATTCTTCGTTATGACGATTTTTACCCACTTGCAGAGGCACCCGCGCAGCCACATTTAAGCCATACTTCTCTAACGCCTTCACCTTACGCGGGTTATTAGTCATCAGATTTACACTCTGGATCTTCAGGTGCTCAAGCATCACCTTACACATGCTGTAATCACGCATATCAGCAGCAAAGCCCAGCTTCTCATTGGCTTCGACCGTATCGGCTCCACCATCCTGCAGATGATAAGCCTTAATTTTGTTCAGAAGACCAATACCCCGGCCTTCCTGACGCAGATAGAGTAGAACCCCCGCGCCTTCTTCGCTAATTCGCTTCAGCGCTTCCTGCAGTTGAAAACCACAATCACAGCGCAGCGAGAAGAGCGCATCACCGGTCAGACACTCTGAATGGATGCGTGCCAGTACTGGCTTACCCGAATCCAGCTCACCAAAAGTCAGCGCCACATGCTCTTTCCCCGATTCCAGGTCTTCAAACCCCACCATGGTAAAAACACCCCAGGGGGTCGGCAGCTTAGATGATGCGACGTACTTAACGGACACTAAGGAATTCCTTCAAAAAATAAGGCGGTTATTCTAGCAGTGATATCAGTTTTCACATACCCCTGAAATGGGGGCATTAACAGAATATTAAAGGTGTGCAGAGATAATTTTAGTCTGGAAGCTCCAGATCTGCCCTGCGTGGCAACACCACCTGAACTTCCAGCCCCCCCAATCGCTGGGAAGCACCCAGCATCAGCTTACCCTGATATTGACGTACAATCTCAGTGATAATACTCATACCCAGACCATGCCCGGTGGTGGATTCATCAAGTCGCTCTCCCCGGTTTAACAGGCGTTCACGCGCATCTGGCGGTATCCCCGGACCATCATCCTCGACCACCAATTCAAGGCAGTGGTCATCCATATGCGCTTTAATCCGCACCTGACTCTCCGCCCATTTACTGGCGTTATCCAATAGATTTCCCATTAGTTCTACCAAATCATCACGTTCGCCGGGGAAATAGCTTTTGGCACTAATATCCAAATCAAAGGTCAGCGCTTTTTCACGATAGATGGCTTTCAGTGTGCGCGTCAGCTTTTCCAGCTCTTCGCCAATATAGATTCGCTGCCCTGGCAATGCTGCCCCGGCAATTCTTGCCCGGGTAAGCTCACGTTCGATCATTTCACGCAATCGTGCAGACTGTTCTTTAATCCCCTGACCCTGATCAACCTCTTCTTCGAGAAGCACATCAACATAACGATCAATGACTGTTAATGGCGTTTTTGCCGCATGAGCAAGGTTCCCTACCGCGTTACGGGAGCGCTGCAATCGCAACTCCATATTCTGCACAAGATAATTTATCTCTGTCACCAGAGGCTCAATCTCTGTTGTATTTGTTGAGGACAACTGACGTATATCGCCAGACTTTAAGCGTGATATATCCTTCTTTACATCGATGAGCGAGCACAAACCACGACGAATAATAAAGATCTGTAGCGTCAGCAGAACAACCAGACCCAGGGTTCCGAGACCCGCCAACAACCAGCCTAACTGGCTCAGAGATTCCTCAATGCGACTGATATCTTCAGCCAGCATCACTTGAATCTCTCGCCCCTGCTTCATAAACGTTTTTGAATAAACCAGCGTTGGTTTTTGATTCTGTTCAATCAGGCTGATATTTTCCTGACCAATATCGTTACCTCCGGTTGAAGGTATCTGACCATCCCAAAGAGAACGCGAATAAAACCACTTCCCATCGACTGCCACTTGAAAATAGTGTCCCGACATCGGCTGTTGATATACCGACGAGGTATTATCCAGATTGATACGCCATCCGGAGCCAATATCCATCTCCACTGCACGTAACACAGAGTACGCATCACTATTCAACCGGGAAGCAACAAACTCGTAGGCCATCTGCCGCAGAAACCAGCTTTGCCCCAACCAGAACAAGCCGAACAGGACCAGCGTAACGACGATAAAATTAACATTGAGCCGAGACTGAATCGATCTCAACGGCTGGCTCCAAACACATAACCCTGGCCACGCTTCGTGGTAATCATCTCGCGGCCAATTTTTTTGCGCAGCATTTTAATGTAGGCCTCAACAACATTACTGTCGTTTTCTGCACAGTCATCGTACATATGCTCCACTAGCTGCAGTTTCGATAAAACCCTTCCCGGGTTGTGCATCATATAACGGAGCAATCGATACTCTGTACCGGTCAGAGCCACCTCCTGCCCTTCACAAAGCACTGATTGGGTGTTCTCATCAAGGGTCAGGCCTGAAGTCTCTAATTGAGAGCTAATCTGCTGATTGGCACGTCGCAACAATGCGGTCATTCTGACCAGCAGCTCTTCGGTATGAAAAGGCTTAGGAAGGTAGTCATCGGCACCCGCATCAAAGCCATCCACCCGCTCTTGCCAGGCGCTACGTGCGGTCAGAATTAATACCGGAATATTATTCTTCTGCGCCCGCCAGTGCCGCAAAACGTCCAGACCCGATTTATCAGGTAAACCCAGATCCAGAATCACCAGATCATAGATATCTTCTTTACCCATGATCTGTCCATCAATACCATTAACCGCCAGGTCGACTGCGTAACCGTTACGCGCCAGCGATGTTTTCAGTTCAGGCCCCAGTGCTGCATCATCTTCCACCAGCAAAATTCGCATCTGCTTACACGCTCCCTATTTGTTATCGACGCTGACCGGATCGGTGACAACACCGCTACGCGCATCAACATAGAGCATACTTACCATGCCATCGGCACTGGCAATCTCCATCTCATAAATATACGACAGCTCATCCTGCAGCAAGCGGGTATCTATGATCTTACCTTCAGACAATCTGTTTACCAGTTCCATTAGCTCTGTCATAGAAAGAATTTCTCCTTCCTGAACTAGTAGCCGGCAAGCTTCGTAGTCCAGCGCTTTAATCCCGGATCCACCACTATATACCGGCGTCGTCAAACTAAAAACGGCCAAAAAAACTGCTGTGAATATCATTTTCATAAAAGCTCCCGGGGAATCAAGAAACTGATTCAAACGCCCCATTTATACTAGCAAACAGACGTATTACAGCTTTAGATTAACAACAGTGTCTGAAATTAAACTGAAAACGAAGCCTTTTAGCGACAGACTGAATTAGAAGAATAGCGCGAGTAGCTGCAAACACGCCAGCGCCATCAGCCCCGCAAGAATATCATCCAGCATAATCCCCAGACCTCCCGCCACTTTCTTATCCGCCCAGCTGATAGGCCAGGGCTTGATAATATCGAACAGTCTGAAGAGCACAAAACCGATGATAATCCATAACCAACCGGGTGGTGCCGCAAACATCGTCAACCAATAACCGACAAACTCATCCCAGACGATGCCTCCATGGTCGTGCACCCCCATATCATCAGATGTTTTACCGCAGAGGTAGATACCTATGACAGAGGTCAACAGCAAGATAGCCGCGTACCAGGGCAAAGCCAGAGGCTGCATCAGCAAAAAAAAAGGGATCGCCGCCAGCGTACCAACAGTCCCCGGGGCCCAGGGTGCAGCACCACTTCCCAGACCAAACGCCAGAAAATGCACAGGGTTACGCCATACAGAGGCAGGAGCTCGATTCATTTTTTATAACCTTTATCTGAAAAATGATTATATCCCTGGGGCTCTACCGGCCGGATTTTGCCCTCTTCGGCCAGGACAATACCGGGAGTCTCAGTGATCTGACCTATGCAAGTGACTGCTACATCGTGCTCACGCAACACCCAGGCCAGCTTAGGCTCAGCCAGGAGTGGAACGGTAAAGCAGAGTTCAAAATCTTCACCGCCACTCAACGCCCATTCCCTGGCCTGTTTTTCCCCTACCCAGCGGTACAAAGGCTGAGAAATCGGCATCTCCGCCGGATTTAACATAGCGCCCACATGACTGGCTTGAAGGATATGGTTGAGGTCGGCCAGTAAACCATCGGATATATCGATTGCCGACGTCGCAAAGTCAGCGACCAGGAGCGCCGTATCAAGGCGAGGTTCGGGGTTATAAAAGCGCTTCTGCAAGTAGGGCACCTGCTCGCTAGAAATATGTTTCAGAATGGTTTCCAGGCCACCTCTGGAATCACCCAGCGTTCCGGTGACAAAAATCCGGTCCCCGGGTTTCGCACCCCGTCGAAGCAAGGCTTTACCGGGTTTAGTCCAGCCATGTACCTGCACACTGAGGGTTAGCGGGCCCCGGGTAGTATCTCCCCCCACCAGTCGAACACCATATTGAATGGCCAGTTCGCCAAGCCGGGTACTAAAAGCTTTCAACCAGGTGTGATCTGTTTGAGGCAGGGTCAGTGCCAGTGTAAAACACGCAGGAACAGCCGCCATAGCAGCCAGATCACTCAGCGCTGCACCCAATAAACGAGAGGCAACTTTGTCACCCGGGGTTCCAGGTGGAAAATGCGTCCCCTCGATCATCGTATCGATCGACACCACCAGTTCATGGCCAGCTGGCGGGGCGATAACCGCACAGTCATCGCCTACTGATAAACGAACAGAACCTGACCGATCACTTCCCACTTCAGAAAAGTAATGCCTGATCAGTTCGAACTCGTCCGCCATGAGACTACTATTTACCGCGTTTAGCGTTAATCTCTGTCATCCGCACCCGGGCAGCTAGCTTGTCCAGAATGCCATTCACATATTTATGACTTTCAGTCGCACCGAAGATTTTCGCCAGATCAACACTCTCGTTAATTACCACTTTGTAGGGCACAACGATGCGATGAATCAGCTCAAAGCTACCGATCCGTAACACGGCACGTTCAATAGGATCGAGATCCTCTAATGCCCGATCAAGAAAAGGCTCGTAAGCTTTATCCAGATCGGCAACATTGGCAGGTACGCCATGTAACAGCTCGCCAAATAGTGTCAGATCCGTACCGGACATATCGTTGTCCATGCGAAACTGCAACTCAATGTCATTCACTGCATTGCCCGACATCTGCCATTGGTACAGCGCCTGTAGAGCGAAACTACGGGCGGCGCGGCGCATCTCTGTACGAGAAGGCTTCTTTGACTTTTTAGGCGCTGGTGTGTCGCTCATCTCAAACCTCTAACTGACGAAGCAAGCTAACCATTTCCAGTGCAGAAAGGGCTGCTTCAGCGCCTTTGTTACCCGCCTT
>JAIBCZ010000199.1 GCA_024679645.1 Amphritea sp. | reverse complement strand
TTTTCCGAGAAACTCTTCAAAGCTGGTGTTACAAAGTTGATAGGCACCATCGGTATCTTTGATAAAAATGATATCAGGTACAGCGTTGATAATGGTACGTAGCAGTGATTTCTCGGTTTCCAATGCCTGTTGACTAAGAATCAGCTCTGTTACATCCCGGGCAACTATTGCGATACCTGAACCTTGAGTCAGAGGGCCATGATAGGGAGTATGTTTGCTGTCAAGAAAGCGTTTTTCGCCAAGGTGATTATTACGCCAGAAGCGTAAGTGGCAGTTTTCGCCGGCCAGGGTCTGGTCCAAACCCTGCTTCAGTTTCTGTTCAAATATGTCCTGCCCGTGCAGTTCAGCGACATGTTTGCCAACGATCTGATCGGCGCTCAGGCCAAAGAACTGACAATAACCTCCGCTCACCGCACGATAGCGGTAGTTGGAGTCAACAACGGAGACTAGGTCATCAAGATGTTCGAGAATTGATGACTCAGCATCTGCTTTGTTATCGAGCTTGGTTGTAGAGCGCATATTCTTCCATTGGCTGCATCTGCATTACTGGCAGCGTTATCTTTCTGTCAGGCAAGTGATCCAGATGCTTGTTTATACGTAATTACTTGTTTGATAGCTGATCCATTCAGTTTACGTTTTTTTAAACGCTTCACAAATGTAATTGCTAATTTTTAAGTTTTTTTTAAGTAATGTAGCCTACAAAAAAAACGCTATCTATCAATGATATTGAGTATTGGATGATAGTGTTTCATACAACTAATTAAAACAATTGTTTGTACTTCTCTCTCTGATCTTATAAACCATTTGCGGAACCATAATTTCAAGTACCGGGAGTACTCTATGACGCCGCTATCGATTAAAGGCAAACAATTTTTTTCTGATATCAAACCTAAACCTATAGCCGACCTCCATCTGGTGGTGGTTACGCACTTACTGGATAACGAACCGGTTTTTCTTGAGTGTTTAGTTGAGTTTTCTGATCTAGCAATGATACTGCCAAAACCGAAAAGTATTGATGCGCAGGTGCTGGGTAAAATGGAAAAGATTACTCAGGTGGTGATTAAAAAGCGTGAACAGCTGGCGTCTCCGGAAATTGTTGCTGCGTTGTTAAATGATTCTGTACCCGTAGGAGATCTTATATTGGTTGATATCGGAGGTTATTTTTCAGCATCCTTAGCGCTGTTAAAAGAGCGACTGAATGCGCGGTTACTCGGTGTGGTGGAAGTAACCGAGAATGGCCATCAACGGTATGCTCAGTTAAGTGATCTTGATGTTCCTGTTGTATCACTTGCACGGAGTCCTCTTAAGGGGCCTGAAGATTACCTTACTGGCCAGTCTATCGTTTTTTCAGCCGAAGCACTGATGCGTGAATGCCATCACATTATCAATGGCGGGAATGCGGTAGTTTTTGGCTATGGAAAAATCGGTAGATCAATCGCGAAAGCCCTCCACCATAAAAATATTAATACAAAAATTGTTGAAATTGATCCTGTTCGCGCTATTGAGGCGCGTTCAAGAGGCTTTGAGTTAATTGATAAAGAAGCTGCGTTACAGGGGAGTGATGTGATCTTTTGCGCTACCGGTAATCAGTCGTTGAACCATCATGACTTTGGCCGGGTCAGGAATGGGGCTTTTATTTTTTCAGTAACCTCTTCTGACGATGAGTTGGACTTGTCCAGGGTGGATGCTAATTTTGAAGTAGCGCAAGTGTCTAATCATATTTCCCGGTATGAGCGATTGGGGCAATATTTTCATCTGGCTAATAGTGGTAATGCTATTAACTTTATACATAATGCCGAAGTCGGCCCGTATATTTATCTGGTTCAGGGGGGGATTATTGCGGCAATAGATTTTCTTTGCCAGCAGTCGCATAAAGCAGAGCTGACAGAAATATCAGTTGCTGCACGTCGCAGGCTGGCCCAGCAGTGGTTAATGCATTTTGGTGAATGAACATTGATGAGCGGGCAGGGTTAACTGTTCTCGGTTGATAAGGGTTAGTGTATTGATTAACTACATCAGTTACCTGAGCCCGTTTCCTCTTACTATTGTTTTCATTTATGATTCACAGAATTTGTAACGGATGAAAGGAAAACCTATGACCAGTCGTGTGTATGTTTTAGCACAATTTAAGCCCAAACAAGGTAAAGAGTCTGAGCTTTTTGAGGTGTTAAAAGCACTTGAGCCGGATTCTTATAGGGAAGAGGGCTGTATTCAATATATGCTGACGCGTCAGATTGATCATCCAAGTGCTTCACGAAATGAATACCCCATTGTCTTTAATGAAATCTGGGAAGATGCAGACGCCTGGGCGGCACATGGTCGCAGAAAGCAGATTCAAGGCTTTTTTGAAACTCAGGTAGAAGCAGAAACAGGTCTGGTTGACGATGTTTTAGTGACGGCTTATTCCGATGAAGGCATCGACTTCGATGCGCCTGTCTTTGAGTAAGTGTATTAGTGCGCCATAAACTTAAAGCGTGTGTATCAACGCGCTCAGTTTTGATCTCTTTGGTGGCTGCTATAGTAACACTAACCTAAGTGATGCTGGTTTCATTGCTGGTAAGCTTGCTGTTGAATAGATAGCTATCGTTAACCTTATATTATAAGGAGAAGTATTATGGCGGGAGGATGGTCGCGTGATGGCGCTGTTCAGGAGCAGATTGACGCGAGTGTTGAAGATGCTGTCGCGCTGGCCCGTAGTCACTTGAGTGAGGGTGAAAGTTTTACTCACTGTGAAGAGTGTGGCTGTGCTATTCCAGAAAAACGTCGCAAAGCGATTCCCGGCATACATCTTTGTATCAGCTGCCAGGAAAAGATAGAGCAGCAGGAGATAAGTTCTACGGGTATTAACCGACGGGGTAGTAAGGATAGTCAGTTAAGATAGACGGTTATGTTTTAATTCAGCTTGCTCTTGTTACAGAGCAGGCTGAATTCTCATCAACAGACTTATTTCATCTAAATATCTTTGACCAGCCGAAGCGCATCATAAATAGCGGCATGCGTATTCCGGGCCGATACCGCATCGCCGATACGGAATAGCTGGAATTGCCCTGCAATATTATTGTGCAGTGTTTGCGGTTTTCCTTCAGTCAGATCGGTGTAATTCACTTCTCCAAGGTTAGTGGAATGAGGCTTCAGCTCGTAATAAAGATCCTCCATAGGTAGTGTTCCGTGATTGACGATGACCTGATCTACCCGGCGGGTCTGGGCGAAATCACGGCTGCCGTCATCATAGTCGCTACCGATAGTGGCCAGTAGCTCACCGCCATCGCGCTCAACTGACTTTAGACGATAGGTGACGGTAAAGGTCACCTCCTGCTTTTGCAGAGTGCGCATATAGGGCACCAGGTTCATCGCCATCACTTCAGGTGCAAAGCTTCTATCCGGCGTAATAATTTCTAGCTTGGCACCGCTGTTTGCGATAATTTCTGCAGCCTGCAGTGCGGCATGATCACCGGCATCATCGTATAGCAGAACATTGCTTCCGGGCTTTATGTTACGGGAAAGGATATCCCAGGTGGATACCACCAGATTATTGCCGCTGTCTAACACCTCGGTATCGGGTAAGCCTCCGGTTGCGATGATAACGACATCGGGTTTCTCTGCTTGTACGTTGTTAGCTTCAGCATATGTGTTGAAGTGAAAAGCGACACCCAGCTGCTCGCACTGATTCATACGCCAGTCGATGATGCTGATCATCTCATGGCGGCGCGGACTTTGAGCCGTCAGGCGGATCTGACCGCCCGCGTCACCTAAGGCCTCAAAAACAATCACTTCATGACCCCGTTCAGCGGCTACCCGAGCAGCTTCAAGGCCTCCTGGCCCGGCTCCGACAATAACGATTTTTTTGACTTGATCAGCTTTTGGAATATCGTGGGGCATAGTCAGTTCCCGGCCCGTTGCCGAGTTGTGTATGCAATAGGCAGCCCCCCCCTGATAGATTCTATCGAGGCAGTAGTTGGCGCCGACGCAAGGTCGAATATCATCCTCTTTACCGGCAATTATTTTGCGCACAATATGCGGGTCAGCCATATGCGCACGGGTCATGCCCACCATGTCGACTTTGCCGCTTGCGATGGCGTAGCGTGCCGTTGCAACATCAGGAATTTTCGCCGCATGGAATGTAGGCATCTCTGTTGCTGAACGGATTTCACCGGCAAAATCCAGATGCGGTGAATTACGCATTCCCTGAATGGGAATAAGGTCGGTAAGGCCTGCATCGGTATCGATATGGCCACGGACAACATTAAGGAAGTCCACCATGCCACTCTCTTTCAAGCGCTGAGAGATGGATAAACCGTCTGTCAGGCTCAGGCCGCCTTCCAGCATCTCATCGCCGGTGTAACGAAGGCCGACGATAAACTCATCGCCAACCCGTTGACGGATAGATTTGAGCAGGTCGAAGGTAAAGAGCAGGCGGTTATCCAGGTTGCCACCATAGGGGTCTTGAAGGGTGTTTGTCAGGGGAGACCAAAACTGATCCATCAGGTGGCCGTAGGCCTGTAGCTCAATCCCATCAAGGCCTGCAGCCTGCATGCGTTCAGCGGCATCGGTATAGTCTCTTATGATTCGGTCAATGTCCCAGTCTTCAATTTGTTTGGGAAAGGCCCGATGGGATGCTTCGCGTTTATG
>JAIBCZ010000249.1 GCA_024679645.1 Amphritea sp. | reverse complement strand
TTCAGTATCAACGCGCGAAATTGATATTAAACTCTTTAAACTGAGGGGTGCCAGATGTCTGCATCCACTCATATCCCACCATCTCTTTGGTCACAATATGAATGCCACAATGGCGCATTCTTTCAAGTGCCATCGCTTTATCAGCGGGGTTACGGGAAGAGACGGCATCGGCTACAACAAAGACTTCGCGGGCCTGCTGTTTAATTTGAATGGCTGTCTGCAAAACACAGACATGGGCTTCCATTCCAATAATGATGACCTGGTTAGGACGAATACTATTGATCTTCTCATTACAGCTCGGCTCTGACATACAGGAGAAGTGAA
The DNA here is from genome assembly GCA_024679645.1 of Amphritea sp. Classification (GTDB taxonomy): domain Bacteria; phylum Pseudomonadota; class Gammaproteobacteria; order Pseudomonadales; family Balneatricaceae; genus Amphritea. The sequence continues at coordinate 3,227 of JAIBCZ010000249.1, read as the reverse complement.
GTTTTTCCATATAGCCATCTTCAGGTAATACATCGCGAAGTTCCTTCACTGTCGGGCCCAGCCCCTTAGGATATTGCTCCGTGGTTAAGACCGGTACGTTGGCCAGTTTCGCAACCTCTACCAGCCAGCGTGCATTAGTGACCACTGCTTCAGCCTCATGTATCGCTGGAGCCAGTTTCTCCTGAATATCAACAACCAGCAAACAGGATGAGTTTGGATAGATCAACATAAATATTCTCCAGCGAAAAGATACAAAATAGAGTCATGAATAGTCGTACAGAAGACGCTACTTTCACATGAATATTCATAAAGATAAACCCTTATCAAAATTTTGATAAGGGCTAGAACAGAAAGTCAGACAGAAAGTCAGGCTTTAGTTATTGCCGGTTTGACGAGAAGCCAAAAACTGAGGAGGGAGAGGCTTCCCATCAAGGCTATGCATAGCGCCATGGTTGTCGGTGTGCCACTGTGATAGTGACCTACCAGCATACCGACACTGGCTGCAATGAGTGATTGGGTAAAGCCTAATAGAGAAGAGGCGGTTCCCGCCATCGTTGAAAAGGGGGCGAGTGCGCCTGCCATTGCCTGAGGCATAACCATGCCGACACCGACCATGTAGCAGATTTGAGTGATCGTAGTGAGCCACAAATTGTGCAGATCGAACAGGGCGGGTAATAGCATCGTCAGCCCGGAGATAACGGCGAGTGTCGTACCGCGTTTCAAAACACCATTAATACCAACCCTGGAGCCTATGCGTTGGGCAATGAGGGTGCCGCTTAAAAAACCACAGGAGGCCACCGCATAAAATATTCCACTGTGTTGAGCAGGTACGTTAAAGAAATCGATTAGTACAAAGGGTGCGCCTGACAGGAAGGCAAACAGCCCTGAAAAAATGAAACTGCAGCAGAGAGAATAGCCAATGTACTCGCGGTGTTTTAACAATGTCCAAAAGTTATTCAGTATTACCAGGGGCTTAAGTGAGCTTCGGTTTTCGCGGGCGAGGGACTCAGGTACTTTAAAAGTGATTAATAAAAAGGCAATAACCGCATAACAACACAGAAAAATAAAGGTAGAGCTCCACTCAAACCAGACCACCATATAGCCGCCAATCACTGGCGCAATGGCGGGGGCCAGCGCCATGATACTGCCCATCATAGAGAGCACTTTTGCCGCATTAACCGGCCCATGAATGTCACGAACCATGGTGCGACCGAGTACCGGACCGCCACAGGCACCGAGGGCCTGTAGAAAGCGAAACAGAATCAATTCTTCAATCGTCGAGGACTGCACACAACCGACAGAGGCAATAATAAATAGCGCCAGCCCGGCCAGCATAATGGGTTTACGGCCAAAACGGTCAGCCAGTGGGCCATATACCAGTTGAGCAAAGGCGAAACCGTAGAGAAATACTGAGAGGGTGATCTGTACCCGGTCAACCGTTGTATCAAATACAGTTGTTAAGTTGGGCAGGCTGGGCAGATACATATCCGTTGATAGGGGACCCAGAGCAACAGCGGCTGCAAGGGTGATAATGACTGCTGTTGATTGAGGTTTAAACATCGCCTTCCTGTACACGCCGTTCAGGTTATGAAGGCAACTGTTTTGTATAATTTAATTAGCATGTTAATTAAATTATACAAAAATAGGAAGGTCTACACTGTAGTTTCCTGACAACTGTCGAGCTGAATATATCAGGGCGTATGTAATAAAATATGCGCGAGCCAGTTTGATTACCGGCGTTGCTAAATCAGACCAATAAGTAAGTGAGATGCTGAATAATGTTCAAACCATTACACGGGGAGTGTCAGTGCGGTCAGGTGAAGTATGAGCTGACCGCCCCCGAATTCGTGGCATATACCTGCCATTGTCGCGCCTGTCAGAAGCTGTCGTCGAGTGCCTTTAGTATCTGCATGCAGGTCCCGGCTGAAGCCCTGAATATCACTCAGGGGAATGCCGCTAGCCGGGTAAGAGTGGCGGATTCGGGCAATGATCTGACAAGCTGGTTTTGTACCGTCTGTGGCTCGGCATTGTTTGCACAAAATTCCGCTCGTCCACGCATCAGAACGCTCTATGCCGGTACGCTCGACAATCCAGATATGGTTCCGGTCAGTGCACATATCTGGATTAAACGAAAGCTGCCCTGGGTCGTTTTACCGCAGCAGCATCGTACTTTTGATGGGGCGGGTGACTGGAGCGAAGAGTATGCGAACGATATGAGTCGATATAAGCCTGAAGATTAATACAGTTGCCAGAATGAGCTGAGTTTAATTTTCTACAATTGATACACCGTCCTGACAGACCTATAGTCCTGAGTTTATTGATGCCCAGTCTCCAAGAGATATTTAAGTGCAAGGGACTTGCCCATAGCATTCATAGCTACTTGTTGAGTGGGGCTTCATTCCGGTAGAATCTGGCGCACATAATTTGATGGCATTTTTTGCTAACTAACTAAAAGCACAGGAGTCGCTTGTGGAACTCGCATGTCTTGACCTGGAAGGTGTACTGATCCCTGAGATCTGGATCGCTTTCGCTGAAGAAACCGGAATTGAAGAGCTTAAAGCGACCACCCGTGATATTCCTGACTATGATGTGCTGATGAAGCAACGTCTGCGTATTCTGGATGAGCATGGTCTGACACTGCCACAAATTCAGGCGACGATTGATCGTCTTTCACCTCTGGAAGGCGCTGTCGAATTTATTGATTGGCTACGTGAGCGTTTCCAGGTCGTCATCCTGTCAGATACTTTCTATGAGTTTGCCGCACCACTGATGAAGCAGCTGGGTTATCCAACTCTTCTGTGTCATAAACTGGAAGTGGACGAGAGTGGTCGTATTACAGACTACACGCTGCGTCAAAAAGACCCAAAGCGCCAGTCTGTTCGTGCCTTTCAACTGCTGAATTACCGTGTGATCGCCGCCGGTGATTCCTATAATGACACAACGATGTTGACCCAGGCGGAAGCTGGGGTGCTGTTTCATTCACCGCAGAATGTCATCGATGAATTTCCGCAGTTTCCTGCGGTGCAGACGTTTGAAGATCTGAAGAAAGAGTTTATCAAAGCCAGTAACCGGGATCTTTCGCTCTAATTGAGCGAACTTGTTTCGTATTTGCTGCTGGTTCGTCGCTTAAAAGCGCGGTAGCTTATATCCTGATGGGTAAGTTACCGATGGCCATAAAGATAAAGGCTGATGTTTATACATCAGCCTTTTTTGTTCTCAGCCTTAGT
>JAIBCZ010000075.1 GCA_024679645.1 Amphritea sp. | reverse complement strand
GTATCTTCGCTTTCCTGAAGCGAAAGAGGGGCAGCTTAGCCGACTGCGCGCATTATTAGTTAAAGGTGAAACCTTGGCTGAGTTGGCCCGCGAGATGAAATTGGGAGACTACCTTCGATTGGGCTCCGGCGAATTGAAAAGCGGTGGCTTCCGCCGAGATTCGATTTTGGCCGATACCGTTGAAGCTATTATTGGTGCAATCTATCTGGATAGCGATATGGAATGTTGCCGTCCTTATATCCTCAAATGGTACCAGTCTCGTCTTGAACAGACCTCGCTTGAAGATACTCAGAAAGATTCCAAAACCCGGCTGCAGGAGTTTCTGCAATCCCGGCGGGCCCCGCTACCCGAGTATGACTTGCTTTCAGTCACCGGTGAAGCACACAAACAGACGTTTGAAATTAGTTGTCAGGTGAGTCTGTTAGATGAACCCACAGTAGGCAAAGGCAGCAGTCGTCGTCAGGCGGAGCAGAATGCTGCGGGAGCTGCACTTAAACTTATGAAAGTAGGTAGTAAAGTATGAGTCGCGATCTGAGTTATCTGCTGGATCAGCCCAAGGAAGATCAACATTGTGGTTTTGTCGCAATCGTTGGCCGCCCTAATGTGGGTAAATCTACCCTGATGAATAATATTCTGGGTCAGAAGTTGAGTATTACCTCGCGTAAACCGCAAACGACCCGTCATCAGATCGTTGGTATTAAAACTGAAGGTGATATTCAGGCTGTATATGTAGACACCCCCGGACTGCATAAAGATCAGGATAAAGCGATCAACCGCTATATGAACAAAGCGGCTAGCTCAGCACTCCGTGATGTTGATGTGGTGGTCTTTATTATTGATCGAACCGCCTGGACTGAAGAAGACGAGATCGTCTTTGAAAAGTTTGGTGGGATTAAGTGTCCTGTTATTCTAGTGATTAATAAGATTGATCAACTGGATGATAAGGAGTCACTGCTGCCTCATCTGGAGGAGCTTTCTAAGAAAATGGAATTTCTGGAAATTATTCCTATATCCGCAAAGAATGGCACCAGTGTTGATCGCCTTGAAGCGGTGATCAATGAGCAATTGCCAAAGAGTGTGCATTTTTACCCGGATGATCAGATTACAGATCGAAGCTCCCGTTTTCTTGCCGCTGAGCTGGTGAGAGAGAAGTTGATGCGTAACCTTGGGGATGAAGTTCCTTACGGTACCACCGTTGAGATTGAAGAATTCAAGCGCAATGACCGGGGTATTCTTATTATTAGTGCGTTGATTCTGGTTGAGCGTGAAGGGCAGAAGCGTATTGTTATTGGTGATAAAGGCGATAAAATCAAAGGTATTGGCCGTGATGCCCGCCTTGATATGGAAAAAATGTTCGATTCCAAAGTGATGCTTAACCTCTGGGTTAAGGTACGCAGCAACTGGTCTGATGACGAGCGGGCGCTGCGAAGCCTGGGTTACAACGATATAGATTGAGTGATGGCAGCCGATGAGTTATCAGGTAGACGCTCAGGCTGCTTATGTCCTGCATACCCGACCTTACAGAGAAACGAGTCTGCTGGTCGATCTGTTCACCCTGGAACAGGGTAAAATTAGTGCCGTCGTAAAAGGTGCGCGCAGTCCCCGTTCCCGCATGCGAGCAATGATGCAACCCTTTACGCCCTTGCAGATCAGTTGGCGAGGGCGCCATGAACTGAAAACACTGACTCAGGCTGAAGCCGTAGCAGCGCCTCTGTTCCTTACAGGCGATTCACTGATCTGCGGGCTCTATGTTAATGAACTACTGGAGCGCCTGTTACAGCCCCTGGATTCCCATCCTCAACTTTTTGTTTATTATCAGTATGTACTGAATGAGTTGCGAGAGGCGAAGGATATTGAGCTAGCGCTGCGCACCTTTGAACAGCATCTGTTACAGCAGCTGGGTTTTCAGTTTGATGTGCAGGATTGTCAGCCAGAAGTTGTTTATCGATATGACCCTACTCAGGGTTTTATTCCTATCACCGGGTTAAGTGAGAAGATCAGACCTTTCTGTTTCACCGGTGAACAGTTAGTGGGCATTGTTGGCGAGCAATATCAGCGGCCTGAGATCCGACGGGCAGCAAAAAGACTGATGCGACTGGCCTTAGAACAACAACTAGGGGGGCGGCCACTGCGTAGCCGCGAATTGCTACAGGGCTATAGCCCTCAAAAGGTATAGCCAGGCTGTTTCTCAGAGTGCGATTCTAGTAAGCTCTGTTTTATTGTATTTTATATTTTTGTTTGAGAAGAGGTTAACCGTGGTAGAGCCAAGTCGATTACTGCTGGGTGTAAATATCGATCATATAGCAACCTTGCGTCAGGCTCGGGGGACTCGTTATCCGGACCCGGTGCAGGCAGCAGCCTTAGCTGAAGAAGCTGGTGCCGATGGGATTACCGTACATCTGCGGGAAGATCGCCGCCATATCCAGGACCGTGATATCTACCTGCTGGCGGAGACTCTGCAAACGCGGATGAACTTTGAAATGGCAGTGACTGACGAGATGCTCTGCATCGCTGAAAAGGTAAAGCCTGGTCATGCCTGTCTGGTTCCGGAAAAACGTGAAGAACTGACGACTGAAGGTGGTCTGGATGTAGTGGGTCAGTTCTCTAAAGTTAAGAGCGCCTGCGATCGCTTAGCTGCGGCGGGGGTCGAAGCCTCTTTGTTCATTGATCCGGATAATGCGCAAATTGATGCGACGCTTAGCTGCGGAGCACCGGTAATTGAACTGCACACCGGGGCTTACGCTGATGCTGAAACAGCAGCAGAACAGCAAGCAGAATTGGAACGAATCAGATCAGCTGCGGCGTACGCTTTTAGCAAAGGGCTGATCGTTAATGCAGGCCATGGCCTGAATTATCACAACGTTGAGCAGATTGCCGAAATACCCGAGATCAATGAACTTAATATCGGTCACGGTATTATTGCCCGGGCAGTATTTGTTGGCCTGAAAGATGCGATTGGCGAAATGCGCCGTTTGATGATGGAAACCCAGGCGCGGATTCAACCGCTAAGGGATGCGGTACGTCGATGATTTTTGGTGTGGGGACAGATCTGCTTGATATCCGTCGGATAGAGGCGGCACTGGCGCGAACGCCGCGTCTGCCCGAGCGGATTCTGACCCCTGCTGAGTTATCGCAATATCAGCAATCTAACCAGCAAGCCCGGTTTCTGGCCAAACGTTTTGCCGCAAAGGAAGCGGCTGTGAAAGCGCTGGGTACCGGTATAGGGCGCGGCATTAGCTGGCAGCATTTTGAAGTTAGTCATAATGAACTGGGCCGACCGATCATGACGCTGACCGGCAATGCGCGACAGCGAGCGCAGGATCTGGGGATTGCTACCTTCCATCTTTCCTATAGCGATGAACAAGATCAGGTTATCGCATTTGTTGTGGCGGAACAGTCCTGATTAAGCGTTATCCCCGAAAGCCCTGTTGACTATTTCTATAGACTAAACTGAAAGCATAAATCAGAGAGTTCTATGGAGGTGGTACTGATGAACAGGATTATGGTTGCTACTAATTTCTCACCGCTGAATGAAAAGCTTATCGACCTGGCCCGGGTATATAGCAGTACTGTTTATCTGTTGCATGTGGTTTTGCCGAACGAAGACAGCAGTTATCGGGATAAGAAAGGGATGGGGCAGGAGTTTGCTGAAGAGTCATCAGAGCTTAATCTGCAGGCTCAGCAGTTTCGAAATCAGGGTATTGAAACCCATGCGCTTTTGTTGGAAGGAATCGCCACAGCCGCAATTCCTGAAGAGGCTGATCGATTAAGTGCGGATCTGATTGTTCTCGGTGGGGCGGGTAAAAGCGGTTCAACAGTCCTCGGCGATGACCTCGTGCATAAAATTGTTAAACAGTCGCAGCGACCGGTGCTGGTCTTTCCGTAGTCGGAATATGCCCCTGTCGGTGTATTTACCAGAGCATGAATTATTCTGTATTGAGCTTTATCAGCAGGCTCGGTATGATCGCGCTCTATACTTAAGTTATATTAAAGATATTTTTAATTTCTTCTGGTTATATTTTTATATATTCAGAACGATCACTGGTAATAAGTTATGAGCGTGCAGTTTCCAACCATCGAAGATTATGTGGGTAATACACCGCTGGTGCGTCTGCAACGGTTGCCTGTGGGACGGGGCAATACGGTGCTCTGTAAGCTGGAAGGTAATAACCCGGCGGGTTCGGTAAAAGATCGCCCAGCAATGAGTATGATTCAGCTGGCTGAAAAGCGGGGCCTTATAAAGCCTGGTGATACGCTTATTGAAGCGACCTCAGGCAATACGGGTATCGCTTTAGCCATGGCGGCGGCCATTAAAGGCTATAAAATGAAGCTGATTATGCCGGATAACAGCAGTGAAGAACGTAAGACCTCGATGACAGCTTACGGTGCTGAATTGATTCCTGTGACCAAAGAGGAGGGCATGGAAGGTGCCCGTGATCTGGCGTTGCAGATGCAAGCGGATGGAAAAGGCATTGTGTTGGATCAGTTTGCCAATATGGATAATCCTGAAGCGCACTATCGCGGGACAGGCCCGGAACTGTGGCAGCAGACGGATGGGCAGATTACTCATTTTGTCAGTGCAATGGGGACCACAGGTACGATCATGGGAACCTCCCGGTATCTGAAAGAGCAAAACCCAGGTATTCAGATTGTGGGTCTTCAGCCTGCGGAAGATGCCGCGATTCCGGGTATTCGTCGCTGGCCAGAAGAGTATATGCCCGGGATCTTTGAAGAATCCCGGGTGGATTCAGTAATGGATATTACCCAGGAAGAAGCAGAAGATACGATGCGCAGCCTGGCACAGCAGGAGGGGATCTTTTGTGGTGTCTCCTCAGGCGGTGCGGTGGCCGGCGCTTTACGTCTGGCGCAACAAGTCGAAAACGCGATTATTGTCTGTATCATCTGTGATCGGGGTGATCGCTATCTGTCGACAGGTGTTTTCAGTTAGATCCGTAGCGCAGATACGATGTCTGATGATTGAAGGAGCCTGGGCTCCTTTTTTTATGGCAAAAAAATACCTCTTAACGCCTTAAGTCTGATGATATTTGCTTGTGGATCTTATTGAACTTACTCGCTATTGAATGTCTGAACTACTAGAATGGGCCGCTATCTGCGCTGTGATTTGAAGAACATCAGCGAACTTTCTTACGCTGAAATGGCATTAAAAAGCCGAGAGTGCAGTTGTCAGGGACATAAGGTTAACCGGGAGTGGCACTAAGCCGTGGTAAAAGTACGCGAAGATCATCCAATACATGCTGATGGTAGTGTCGATCTGGAATTGTGGCTGGAACGGTTGCAGGAACAGGTTGAAGTAAAGGATATAGATACGGTTCGTCAGGCATGCCTTTATGCTAAGGAACTCAAGGATGAAGCTGAGCCTTCAGAAGATTCATGGGAGAGTACTGACAGTTACCTGACTGGTCTTGAGATGGCTCAGATTTTGATTGAGCTGAACCAGGATCAGGATGCGCTGGTGGCGGCTATCCTTTACCGGAGCGTGCGTGAAAAGCGAACAGCGCTGGAAGATATACGACGTCGTTTTGGTCCTGTTATAGCCTCTCTGATTGAGGGAGTACTGCAGATGGCGGCCATCGGCAGTCGTCAAAACCCTCGTCGTGAAAATGTACTGGGTCAGAGCGGTAATCCTCTCGACAATGTCCGTAAGATGCTGGTGTCGATGATCGACGACGTACGGGTTGTTCTTATTAAAATTGCTGAACGGACCTGTGCGATCCGGGGTGTTAAAGAGGGCTCCCGGAAAAAACGTTATTTGGTTGCCAGAGAAGTTTTTGATGTCTATGCGCCACTCGCGCACCGTTTGGGCATCGGTCATATTAAGTGGGAGTTAGAAGACCTCTCATTTCGCTACCTCAAACCCAACGACTATAAGCAAATTGCTAAACTGCTGGATGAAAAACGGCTGGATCGCCAACAGTTTATAAAAGACTCGGTGAACCTTCTTAATACTGAACTGGATAATGTCAGTATTGACGGCGAAGTAATGGGCCGGGCAAAGCATATTTACAGTATCTGGCGAAAAATGCAGAACAAGAATATCGACTTTAACCAGGTCTATGATATTCGTGCGGTAAGGATTCTGGTGCCTGAAATCAGAGACTGTTATACGGTGCTGGGCATCGTCCATGGTCTGTGGCGTAACATTCCCCATGAGTTTGATGATTACATCGCTTCACCAAAACCCAATGGCTACCGTTCACTGCATACCGCTGTCTTTGGTCCATCCGGAAAAGTACTGGAAATCCAGATCAGAACCTATTCGATGCATGAAGAGGCTGAACTTGGGGTCTGTGCCCACTGGCTTTATAAAGGCACGGATACGCAGTCACAGAGCTCGAGCTACGAAGATAAGATAGCCTGGTTGCGTCAGGTCCTGGAGTGGACTGAAGATCTGGGTGATAGCGAAGAGTTTTCGGAAGTTATTAGTGGGGATATTACCCATGATCGGGTCTATGTATTCACCCCTGAAGGCCATGTGGTCGATATGCCAGTAGGGTCGACGCCGGTCGACTTTGCTTACCGGGTGCATACCGAAGTGGGACATCGTTGTCGTGGTGCTAAGGTCAATGGCCGGATTATGCCGTTGACGCGCCAGCTGAAGACCGGTGATCAGGTGGAAATACTCACCGCCAATACCGAGCATCCCCGGCGTGACTGGCTTAACCCAAACCTGGGCTTTATCACCAGTGCCCGTTCCCGGGCTAAAGTGCAGCACTGGTTTAAGCTGCAGGATAAAGATAAAAATGCGGCGGCCGGTAAGAAAATTATTGATCGTGAATTCCGTCGTTTAGCGCTGGAGAGTACCGAGCTTAATTTCGAACTGATGGCTGAGTCGGTTAATCATCGATCATCCGACGACATGTATGCAGCGCTGGGTGCGGGCGATATTCGCCTGTCACAAATTATTAATGCCGCCCAGCAGCAAGTAGAAACTGATCATTACGATGAGCAGTTAGTGCTTGAGTTGCCGGGGAATAATGCCAAACCCCAGGCGCTCTATGACGGTATTAAGATCCGTGGTGTAGGTAATCTGCTCACCTCAGTCGCACCCTGTTGTAAGCCGGTACCGGGCGACCCTATTATTGGTTATATAACGAAGAGTCGGGGGGTATCGATTCACCGGGAAGACTGCACCAATGCTTTCCAGTTGCGTCAGCAGGAAAGTGAGCGAATTGTTGAGGTAAGCTGGGGCGAAGACAGTGAATCAACTTATCCTGTGGATATCTTTGTTGAAGCCTTTGACCGTTCTGGTTTGCTACGTGACCTGATGATGGTGCTGGCAAACGAGAGTGTGAATCTGATAGCCGCCAATACCCACTCCGATAAGAAGAGCAATATCGCCCAACTGACACTGACCATTGAGATTAGTCGGTTGGAACTCCTGGGTAAGGTTATGGATAAGATTAATCAGATTCCAAACGTCACCGATGTGCACCGTCAGCGAAGTGGTATCTGATGGAGACTAAATACACACTCGACGATCTGCTTCACCTGATGGCGCGTTTACGAGACCCCGTCGATGGTTGTCCCTGGGATCTGAAGCAGGATTTTGCCAGTATCGTGCCGCATACCCTGGAAGAAGCCTATGAAGTGGCTGATACCATCGAACGTGAGGACTGGGAACACCTGCCCGGCGAATTAGGTGATCTGCTGTTTCAGGTGATTTTCTATGCCCATCTGGGGCAGGAAGAACAACGATTTGAGTTTGCTGATGTCGTTGATACCCTGGTGAGTAAACTGATACGTCGTCACCCTCATGTGTTTCCGGAAGGGACGCTGGAGAGTCGGGGTGGCGCTGGCTCAAAAGATGAGCGCGATATTAAAGCCACCTGGGAAGCGATAAAAGCACAGGAACGGAGCGAAAAGCCGCAACAGGCATCCCGGGTGCTGGATGATATCCCCATGGCTTTACCAGCGTTGAACCGAGCGGTGAAGTTACAGAAACGGGCCGCGCGGGAGGGCTTTGACTGGGGTGATGTTGGCCCTGTTCTGGATAAGATTGAAGAGGAGATTTCTGAACTCCGCGAAGCGATAGCCGCCGGTGATACCGTCGAGATGGAACATGAGTTGGGTGATCTTTTGTTTGCCCATGTAAATCTGGCACGCCATATGGGGGTCAATCCCGAGTCGGCGCTGCGTTATACCAATCAGAAATTTACCAATCGCTTTAATTACATCGAAGACCGGGTCAACGATTCCGGTCAGGACTGGCAGGCATATAGTCTTGACGCCTTAGATTGCTGGTGGAACGAAGCGAAGCGCAAAGGCTTATAGCTTGCGCTTTTTGAGGAGGCAGGGAATGGGAACGTTGCAATGGTTTATTCTGGCTATGGTGGTGATGGCGGGGCTGGGTTATTGGAATTATCAGCGTATTGATGGTCAGCGAAAAGCGCTGGAAGGCGCCGGCTTTGTTGTGTCAGATGACCTGAAAGGCAACCCAGGCTTATTAGTCAGTACGACCCAGCAACAGGTAGCGGTGTTGGTTCCCAGCGGTTATCTGCGTGTTGATTTTTCGCAGATAGAGCACGGTGAAATCCGCCACGACCAGACCAGTCAAACCGATATCCCAACCAGCTACCGTATAGCGCTGGTGCTGACGGGGGCCTCGCAGTCAGAGGTCGAAATAGGCTATCAAACCGAACATCATGCCGATATCGCTTTTAAAAAACTGCGCGCTTTAACCGGCAACTAGTTTAGCAGGGGGCAGTCCTCAAGACCTGTCGCCCCTGTTTATACGGCTGCCTATCCCCCTGATCTCCTTCTGATACTAAGATAGTATTTGTGCCTTCCACAAAAACTGTAGTATCAAGAGTACTAATGAAAAGTACTCAATATCTGACAGGGGACGTGGTATGACAACGCTTCATGAAGATCTTCGCGATGATGTCCGAATGCTCGGCGAGTGTCTGGGACAGACCATTGCGGCTCACAAAGGGCAGGAGTTCCTCGATAAGATTGAAACTATTCGGGCTTTGTCTAAAGCGGGTCGCTCCTCAGGTAAAGGGGCCGATGATGAGCTGCTTAAAACCCTTAGCGAACTCGATGATAATGAACTATTGCCGGTAGCCCGGGCCTTCACACAGTTTCTCAACCTCTCCAATATTGCCGAAGAGCACCACCGGGTACGACGTCGCTCCGGGGTCATGGATGTCTGCACCAGTGATTCATTCTGCGGCCTGGTCGGACGTTTGCTACAGCAGGGCGTTTCAAAACAACAGATTGCTAAAACCGTTAGCGAGATGGATGTTGAGCTGGTACTGACGGCCCACCCGACAGAAGTAAACCGCCGCACACTGATTCAGAAATTTGATTCGATTACCGATTGTTTGCAAAGAATTGACCGGGGTGAGGATCTGCGCCACCGGTTGCACGAACTGATCAGTCAGGCCTGGCATACCGATGCGATTCGTAAGCAACGGCCAACACCGGTGGATGAAGCCAAGTGGGGCTTTGCGGTTATTGAGAACTCTCTCTGGGAAGCGGTACCTGTTTTTCTGCGCCATATCGATCAGCAACTGTTTGATGCGACCGG